>NZ_JBHIQC010000001.1:346180-347697 GCF_042196385.1 Bartonella sp. AP150HLJHH
GTTGGTAGTGCATTTACTGGTCTTGATGAGAATATCAAAAATGTGAATGCACGGATTAAGGAAGTCTCAGAAGGAGTAGCACAAGATTCTTTATCATGGAGCGAGGGTGAAAAATCCTTTGTAGCCTTGCACGGAGGAAAAGACGGTGCAAAGACAAATAGCAAGATTAAGTTCCTTGCGGCAGGAGATATTACGAAAGAATCTACAGATGCAGTAAATGGCTCCCAATTTTATTCCTTAGGAAAAGATCTTGCATCGTACTTAAACGGTGATGCTAAGTATGAGAAAAATCAATGGTTGTTGCCTAGATTTAAAGTTACACACCTTAAAGAAGATGGCACATCAGAAGAAGCTGAGTACGATAGTGTTTCAGAAGCTCTTTCAGGTGTTGGTAATTCTTTCACGAATGTGGTTAAAGACTTTAATGACAAAGTCACGAATATCACAGAATCTGTCCAAGGCGATGCGCTGTTGTGGAATAAGGACGCAGAGGCGTTTGTAGCCAAGCATGGGTACAAGGAAAGCAAGACGAACAGCAAGATAACGTCGCTTGCAAATGGGGATATCACTAAAGACTCAAGCGATGCTGTAACAGGAAATCAGCTATATGCTCTAGGTAACAGTGTTGCGCAGTCTTTAGGTGGTGATGCTAGTTATGCAGGTGGCGCTTGGACGGCTCCAAGTTTCAAAGTTAAGATCGTTAATGAGGATGGTACTAAAGTTGAAGAGAAGAAGTATGATACTGTATCGGAAGCATTTGCTGGTGTAGGAACATCTTTTGAGAATCTTCAAAAAGAGTTTACTCAAAACAACACGGAGGTTACTGAAAATATTAAGCAGAATGCGTTGTTGTGGAGTGATTCTGAAAAGGCGTTTGTAGCAACACATAGAAAGGGTGATGAGAAAGGCAACAGTAAAATTAAGTTTCTTTCCAATGGAGAGGTTTCTGCAAGCTCAAGTGAAGCGGTCAATGGTTCTCAGCTTTTTGATACGAATAAGACTGTTGCAACTTATTTAGGTGGTGGCGCTGAATATAAAGAAGGTCATTGGAGTGCTCCAAGCTTCAAAGTTAAGATCGTCAAAGAAGATGGCAGTGCTGTTGAAGAGCAAAGTTATGATGATGTTGCTAAAGCATTTGCTGGTGTAGGGAATTCATTCACGAATATTCACAAAGAGCTTAAGAATGAGATTAACCAAGTTGTGGGAGATAGTCTTGTTAAACAAGATGAAAAGACACATGCTATTAGTGTCGGGGGTGAAAAGAGTGGTACAGAAGTTAAGCTTTCGAATATTGATGGTGCCGCACGGACTCTTTCCGGTGTGAAATCAGGAACGCTTTCGGAAGCATCGAGTGAGGCGGTCAATGGTTCTCAGCTTTTTGATACGAATAAGACTGTTGCAACTTATTTAGGTGGTGGCGCTGAATATAAGGAAGGTCAATGGAGTGCTCCAAGCTTCAAAGTTAAGATCGTCAAAGAAGATGGCAGTGCTGTTGAAGAGCAAAGTTATGATGATGT
>NZ_JBHIQC010000002.1:0-283210 GCF_042196385.1 Bartonella sp. AP150HLJHH
CCCCCGTGCATGCGCAACACGGGCACGATCATAACTGCCAAAACCACCTATATAAAACTCTCCATTTTCCCACTCGCCTAAACCATTGATCCCCAAAACGATACCGGTCTGATCCAGTTTAAAATCTATATGCTCTGTCGCAATGCTCTCTTTAGATTTAATCGCATAAGTCCATAAAGCTGCATTCTTTTTACTTTTATCTAGAACTCCTCTTCCCGTACGTACGGTTTGCATTTCATTGTGAAAAACCATCACTGGAGCCACAGACATAGACAATACCGCATCTGTAGAGGGAGTGGTCAAAAAGTGAGAAACTGAAAGTTTCTCACTAAATTGTGGCAAAGGTTGTTCTTTATGAACTGGACGTAAAATCATTTGATCGGCTAAAGATTGAGAAGAGGTTGAAACAGCAGTTTGTTGTTTTTCATCAGAAAGAGGATGAGAACTTCCTGAACCTAAGACTTCAATAACGTGACTTCCAAGAGAGGAAACAGTTGGAGATACAAAAGCTGGAGATCTTTGATTCAAGTTTTGGCGGTTTTTTCTTCGACGTGGCAATTTAATAACACGCGCTTGTGGTGCTGCAATAGTTGAAAGAGAAGAAACTGATTGATTTTGATTTAAATGCCGCATAGATCTGCTTCTACTACGTGGTAAACTGTTGAGAAATGAAACATTATCAATAAATACTGCAGATAAATACCAAACTTTTTCACCCCCATCCTCATCAATTCTCTGTTTTAAACCATACGTATAGGTTCCGCCATCAATAGTTTTAACATTTGCACCAGAAAAGCTTCTCAGGGTAAAATGTGCGCCACCACTTTGATCAAAAATTAAATCAAGTCCTGCTGAAGAAGGATCAACAATTTCAATACCAGAATCTACGACACTTATTGTATGAAAACCACTCCCATTCTCAATAAAGAGGTAATCACCTTTTTCTTCTGCAAGGCTAACATTAAAGTTAAAATGTAGACTCCCTGCTAGATTATCAATGTAAAGCTGAGAGTAATATAAATCATCTTCAAAAGAGGTAAAAATGACTTTTCCTACACCGCTTAACTGCTGAATGCGTGTACTTTTGTCGTCAAACCCACGAGCAACGGAGTATAATTGAGCGTCTTCTCCATTTAATTCAATGTTTTCTACTATAGTTTGTTGATCATCGTCTCCAGCATCAAGATGGAGCCCACCAAAATCCTGAACTTTTATTTCTCCTCCTAATATTGCACTAGGAGAAATCCATGAATTAGCATTACCTTCAATCGTTAGATTCTTTACAATTCCACCTGCATAGACTTCTTCAACACCACCAGTGCGTAAAATGACTGTATTTGCTTCACCTCCTGCTAAAACACGCTGCACACCCTCTGAAAAGATTTCAGCATTTACAGCTAAACCGCCAGCTTTTTCTGAAAAGTTATCATCATTAGGAAACCACTTAGCAAGAGTTTGTACTCCTCCACTCATCACTTTTGTTTCCACAGCCATCCCATCATCATATACATTCTGCTGTCCCGGCGTATCACCTTGACCATAAAGTGTCGTGTTATAAGCACTGCTCCCCACAATTCCACCATTTACATAACCATTTCCGAAAACAAGCTGCTCCCCACCATAAATTTCAGCTCTCAATGCAGAGCCTCCCCCCTCCACTTTTTGTTTTCCACCCTCGTAAATAATCGTAGATTCTGAGATCCCCTGTTCCCCTACAATCTCAGTACCACCATTTTCAATGGTTGTATTTTTACTGAAACCACCAGCTTCAACATAAAGTCTTCCTGATCCCTGAATTGTATTATTAATAGACTTCTTAAGAACACCTTGCTCTCCATCATCAGAGACATAAACTACGTTATCATCACCGAGCAAAGAGCTTTGTAGAATTCCTCCTCCTTCCCCAATGCTGTAATGAATTACATCAGAGATACTAAAATCTTTTGACGATGTCATATTTTCTTCTTTTTCAGGAAGCTTATCTATAGGCGACTCCACATGAGGTGAAGGAATTACAGGAGCAGAAGTTATTTGTGATGTAGCCAAAGACCAAGTCTTTCCCCCATTATCATCTTTTGTCTTTAAGCCATACATGTAGGCTCCACCATCAATCGTACTCGTCTCTTCACCAGAAAAATCTGTCAGAGTAAAATGCGCATTTCCGCTTTGAACATGAATTAAATCAAGCTCCAAAACTAAATTCTGATCTTGTAGAGGAGAATTGGTAATTTCAACACCAGAATCGATAACACTTATGGTGTGATTACCTGATCCTTGTTTTATCAGAAGATAATCACCGCGCTGTTCTGCAAAATTAGTATGCAACCTAAAATGTAAACTCCCTGAAAGATCATTGATCTCAAGTTTGGAGTAATGTGGATTAAACACGGTAGAAGTAAAAATAACACGACCATTCCCACTCAGATTCTCAATCAAAGAACTTTCACCATCCATCTTGGAAGCAATCGCGTACAATTTTGTATCTCTGCCATTTAAAACAATTTTTTCTACTTCAGTACGAGACTGCTCTGCACCAGCATAAAGATAAATCCGTCCAGAATCATTAACCGTTGTCTTTCCTTCCAATGTTGCGCCATGATGTAACCACGATTGTGCTTGATCCTTAATGGTTAAATCTTTTACATAACCTCCTAAATCTATTGCCTGAAAAGCAGTCCCGTCTAAAAGAACGCCAATCGCGATTCCTCCCGCTAAAACATGTTGCTGTCCACCAGAAAAGACCTTCGTATCAAATGCAAAACTGCTATAATCGTTTAGATCCTCTTCTACATAAAGATTTTGTACCCCTCCTTCCATGATCTTTGTGTTAAAAACCTCTCCATCATCATACACATTCTGGTATCCTAGCACTCCATTCTCACCAGAAACGATAGTGTCATAAGCGCTGCTTCTTACCATCTCACCTTTGATATCAGACTTTCCTGAAACAAACTGCTCACCACCGTAAATTTTAGCCCCTTCAGCTTTTCCCCCCTCTTTAACCTTTTGTTGCCCACCTTTATGAACAATAGTATCCTGTGAAAGACCCTGTGTTTTAATAAGCTCAGTGCCACCTCTTTGAATTGTCGTATACAAGCTAAAACCACCGTGATAAACGGAGATCTTTCCGCTGTCTTTAACTGTATTACTAATCGAAGTTTCTCCAGTGCTTTCAACTTTCTCACTGTTACTATCAAAGCTAGGATCAGCAATCGTAACAATCATTCCCTTTTCAATTGTGCATTCTGTGAGATCATTCGATAATGAAGCTATAGCAGATGGTTGCAAGCTAAAATCAGAAAATAAAGAGGTATTTGTCTCATCAAGAGCATAATTCGCATCTAAATACCAAATTTTACCAGTACCCTTATTGTTTCTATGTTTCAAACTGTACCGATAGGTTCCGGCATCAATAGCTCTGATTTTTTCACCAAAAGTGCTTGTTAGAGTAAAATGAGCGTTTCCACTATGATCAGAAATTAATTTAAGCTTTTTGTAAGAAGAATTTGTAATTTCACGCCCAGAATCAGCCACACTTATTGTGTGAGAACCAGAGCCCCTTTTTTTAATCACAAGATAATCACTAAGATGCTTGGCAAAGTTGACATTAAAATCAAAATGTAAAGAACCTGAAAGATCATCAATATTAAGTTGAGAATAGAGCTTATTCGTCCCTAAAGACGTAAAAATAACTCTACCACTTCCCGTTAAATTCTGGACATTAACCTGAGATTTTTTACCATTATCTTCAGACGCAATAATGTATAGCTTGGTATCTTCTCCATTTAAATTAAGATTTTCTACTTCCGTAACAGCTTCACCATTTCCAGCATAAAGATAGAGGTTACCAAAATCATTAACATTTGTATTTTCACCTAATATCGCACCAGCAAAACCCCATGACCTTGCTTGATGATTAATAGTTAGATTATCCGCATATCCAGAATCATATATATTCTGAATAGCTCTATCGTATAAAGTAACTTCGCTCGCATTACCTCCTGCAAAGATATTCTGCGCACCATTTTTAAAAAGTTCTGTACTAAGTGCAAAAGCTCCTTCATTTATTGTAAAATCTTCATCTTCTGTATCGGCTGTATCAGCATCTTCTGAGAAGCCGTTATGAAAATTCTCTTTACCATCAAGATTCTGGACACCGCCTCTCATAATCTTTGTGTCAACAGCCATCCCCCACTATAGACACTTTGTAGTCCTAGCATTCCATTTTCAGCATAAATTTCGGTGTTATAAGCACTACTTGCCTTATCTTTACGCAACAAACCAGATCCAAGACTTCCCTTACCAAAAATAATCTGCTCGCCACCATAAATTTTAGCACCTTCTGCATTTGCACCACTCTCAACAATTTGTTTCCCCCCTTTTTTAACAGTAGCATATTCTGAAATGCTCAAGTTTTGGACAAACTCAATCCCACCATGCTCAATTGTCGTATCCCTGCTAACACTTGCTGCATCAATGTAAAGTTTTCCACCCTCCTGAACCGTATTATTGATAGAATATCCAGCGTCTTCATAATTAAAGCTATTTACTTTTTTACCAGAGCCCTCAGAATCACGGTCAGTAATATAAACGGCAATATCATCATAAATTATTGAATTTGTGAGTACTTCAAAGAATAGGTTTTCTAATCTCTTCCTTTCCTCTTCTGAAGGATTACTTCCTTCTGCTCTCTGTTTATTCTCTATCCTTTTTGATCCCCCCTTTTTTTCTTTTAATCCTCTCACTTCCAATAACAACTTTCTTGTCTCTTCTAGGTGTTCACTGATACTTACTGGTGTTAATAACTTTTCTCTTGGTGTAGCTACTCCATATGCACTCGCAATCTTGACAAAAAAACCACTGACCATTAACGCACAAAAACTTAATTTCAATTTGCGTTGCATTATTTACACTCCATAATTTTAAATTTACTCCCATTTAGAAAAAAGTGCATAGACCAAAACAACACAACGTAATTGCTCAACCTCATGTCTTTTAAGACAGCAAAGCATTCGATGGATTAAGCTTTGACAGATCAAATATACACCATGTGTTTTAAAATGCATGCACAACTAAAAGATTTAATTTTTTAGATACACTTTAAAAGTGTTATAATTGCATCCATGAAAAATATTTTTAATATTTTGAGACACTAAACACTGATCTACGAATAAGATTGATCCCTTAATAGATAAAAATGGCATTAAACTTTAAAGGACACAGCAATGTGAATGAGAGCTGCGTTTATAGCCATCTATTGCCATCTTCTACAGCATTTAAAGCAGTGTCTTTATCTTATTCAATTTGGATAATATATAGAGCACTTATTCATACTCATCAGCCCATAATCATTGTTCTAATATATAACGAAGTGTCATAATATTGACTCGACACTGATTTGAAATTTCTATAGTTATAGTCAGTTAACTCGTCATTTGATTTGTCATATACTGAAAGGGACATTCTATTCATGTCTATAAACTCAGAAATGAAAGCTACAAGCAACAGAAACTCCCCTCGTCGGATTTTATTTGCAAGCCTTATTGGCCCAACAATTGAATTCTTTGATTTTTATGTCTTTGGCACTGCCGCAGCTCTTATATTTCCTCATGTGTTTTTTCCAACACAAAATGATCAAATTGCCATTTTACAATCTTTCCTAATATTTGGAGCAGCCTTTTTTGCCCGCCCTTTTGGATCAGTTGTTTTTGGACATTTTGGAGATAAAATTGGAAGAAAAGCAACACTTATCGCTTCTCTTCTCACAATGGGTCTTTCAACAGTCATTATTGGTTTTCTTCCTACTTATGAAATAGCTGGGTGGTTTGCCCCTTTCCTCTTAACCTTGTGCCGTATTGGACAGGGAATTGGATTAGGAGGAGAATGGGGAGGAGCTGTTTTGCTCGCTACAGAAAATGCCCCTCCAGAAAAGCGCGGCTGGTATGCAATGTTCCCCCAATTAGGCGTTTCAATAGGTTTGTTTTTATCTATTGCTGTTTATTTGGGTCTGCTGCATTTCCTTGATCGTGAAGAACTTTTAGCCTGGGGATGGCGTATTCCTTTTATTGCTTCAGTTGTTTTTATGATTATAGGATTATGGGTCCGTCTTTCAATCAATGAAACTGTTCAATTCAAAAAAACTCTTGAAAGTAAAAAACATGTCAAAGTTCCTATCATAGATGTCTTTTTAAAATGTCCACGAATCCTATTTCTTGGAATATTTTCTGGTATGGCAACTTTTGTTTTGTTTTACTTGGTTACTACATATTTGCTAAGCTATTCAACAAACCATTTGCAATTGCCATTTCATCAAGCTCTTCAAATCGAAATTGTCGGTGCTATTTTTTGTGGGATTTTTACTGTCATCACGGGAAGACTCGCTGACCGTATTAGACGTAGAACTTTGATGATTTGGATTACAATCATCACCGGTATTTATTCTTTCGCAATTCCTTATTTCTTAAATTCTGGAGTTATAGGAGTCCTTGCAATGTCTGTTATCGGTTTATCTCTCATGGGAATGATATACAGTCCTCTTGGTGCTGTTTTGGCTTCACCATACCCAACAGCAATTCGATATACCGGTTCTTCTATTACTTTCAATTTATCTGCTATTATAGGAGCATCTCTCGCGCCTTATATTGCAGAATATCTGGTGCAACATTTCGATACATCTTATATCGGTTATTATTTGCTTCTTGCTTCTTTTATTTCACTGATTTGCTTCGTCGGATTTACAGATGATGAAATATCCAACTAAAATATAATAATGAAGAATAAAATAAGGACTGGCGGCAAAAATGCTGCCAGTTTCGTTTTTAAAGACAGGGGTTGAGGTATTTTCCACCACAATATTCCTGCAAACAAAGCACTCAAAAAGAAAAATAAAAAATCTGCAATATTGCTTATATAAGAAACAGCAAACATTTCTGATAAGATATGCGTTGTCCCCAACCATGAAACGCAAAAGAAGGCCAACATCACAGCCCATAAAACAAGCAAAATTCGATCAATAATTATCATTATGGCGTTTCGTTTTTTTAATTATAGTCCATATATTTAACATGCCTAAAAGAAAAATCACAATAAAAACCCAACGCCCTCCCCCTGAGCCTTCCGTAATAAAAAGTGCAGGATTTACTATTCCCAGTAATCCTATAAAAATCAGAACAATAGATACAAGACGCATTAAACCTGTTTTTCCCAGCGACGATCTTCAGTCTGTTGCCAATACGTTAAATTATGATTTTCCATTTTATATTTTTTCCACTGTGCACGAACGAGATTCAACTGCTCTTCACTTCTACCATCAAATATCACGACAAGCCGTTGATAAGCATCAATATCCGAACAAACAGCTCCCTCTATGAGAAAACGAATCTTTGAATCATTCGGATTTTCTTGTCCTGTCGTAAGAAATACAGGCTGAACGTTTGGATATTGATCACACTCCGTTCCATGTCCAATAAATGATTCATCAGTATAAACCCATAAATGTATATCTATAGAATCGCGTTGTTCTTTACTCACACACTGTATTGTTACTTTACCAAAACGAGCCAATGCACGCTCCACAAGCGTCGGCAAAATATCCTTCAGCGTTGACTGCGTCAAATGATAGAATAAAATATCCAATCTCTTAAGCCTTCATCATTCTTTATAAAAAAGCTAACATCTTTTTAAAAAAACTTCTATATCCCTAATACAAAGGAAACGGTTCAAGATATAAACCCTCTTTTTTGATTGAGATGCATTATCTTTTTGCACGTGTCTTTAAAAGACAAAAATTTTTATCTTCAACGTTAATAAAAAAGTTTTTTAAGTTATTTTCTAGATTCTTCTAGATTCTTTGTAGACTATAGTTGAAAATAAAATATAATGTACGGAAAATTTAAAGAGGACCTCATAGGCAATTTTATATTATTTATTTGGTAAAAATATCCAATTCATGAAAGGATATTTTTTCAAACTTTATTACATTTTAACCGAAAGCAGTAAGAATATTTGCTATCGAATTAAAAACTGAGGATTTTCCCCAATTTATGCGTATTATTGAGTTCTACATCCTGAAACGTGTCCTTGTTTTGTTTAGTTCTGTCATGATTGCAGCAGTGGGCGTTAGTTGGACTATACAAATTCTTGCACGGATAAACTTTCTCACAACAAGTAAACAAACACTCCTCACAGTCTTACAATTTTCACTCTCATTGGTTCCTTCTGTTATTTTTGTTGTCATTCCGTTTGCATTAGTCATCGCAATTACAACCATCCTCTCAGCAATGCATCAAGACTCAGAACTTGCTGTCATCAATGCCTCTGGTTTTCCTAAAAGTACTGTTTGGAAACCTATCCTTCTTCTTGCTATTGTTGCATCCTGTATCTCCTTTTCTATAGCTAATTTTGTTGTTCCTCAAGCGCGTCTTCATATGCGACAAATGCTAGCAAGCGCTCATTTTGATCTTATTAATCTATTCATTAGTGAAGGGAGCTTCCAAAAACTCGCCAATAACCTTTACATAGAAATTGGCGAACGAAATCCAAATGGAACACTTGAACGCCTTTTCATTGCCGACCAGCGTGATCCTAAGACTGATCTTTTTTATTATGCAACAGACGCATCCATTGTGAGCAATAAAAACGGCAGTTTTCTGGTTCTCAATAACGGTGAAATAGAAAGAGTCAATCATCAAAATAACAGTGTTTCAATCGTGCAATTTAGCTCATATACTTTTAGCCTAGGAGAGTTTATCCCCAGTGATAAAACACCTACTCTTTATCCAAAAGATCGGTCTCTTTCTTATTTACAAAACCCTGACCCAAAAGATCCCTACTATCAACGAAAACCACTCCAATATAAAGCTGAATTTCACCGCAGATTAACACAATGGCTCTACCCTATTGTTTTTTCACTTATTGCATTAGCAGCGGCAGGGGATGTACGCTCCCATCGACAAGCTCGTCATTCCGCAAATCTCTCGGCAATTGCCCTTTCTTTTCTGGTGTATTGGATAGGATATTTTTTCGCAGAAAAGGCAAAAAGCGATCTTGCATACGTTCCTCTCCTTTATATTATACCTATAGGAACAAGTGCATTTGTCTTTTTTATGCTTTTAACGAATCATAAAATTGGGCTTCCCACAAAAGTTAATGAGATACTTCAAATCGCTTTTCAAAAAATAATGAACAAATTTGAACATCGAAAATCTCAAGATTCCTCGGATGAAATATCATGATTGGGTGGACACTTGGACGATATTTTTTTATACGGTATCTTAAAATAACTTGTTATTTCTGGGGAAGCATTTTTGTTCTTGCTCTTTTAATCGATTTCACAGAGAATTCTGGTAGGCTATCTTCCCTTCCGCATTATACAGCAAAAGATGCATTTTTCCTCTCTGCTTTACGCATCCCTTTTATCATGCAACAACTTATCCCTTTCATTGCACTCTTTTCTGCAATGGCAACGCTTATCTCGCTCAACAAAAAACTTGAACTTGTAGTAACTCGTTCAATCGGTGTTTCTGCATGGCAATTTCTTATGCCAGCTTGTTTTGGAGCTTTTCTTTTGGGATTATTTTCAATTCTTCTCATTAATCCACTTGCTGCATGGGGATTTTCTCAAGCAGAAAAAAAGATGACTGAATGGCGCAATCACAATGTACTAACACCTCTTCACAATACAAGTATCCACTGGTTAACACAACGTACAAATTTAGGCAGAACAACCATTGGTGCCAAATCTATCACCGATCAAGGACTTTCTCTTCTCGATGCAACCTTTGTACAATACAATGACAATGCAACCGTTAAAAATTGGATTAACGCCCCAAAAGCAACCTTGACTAATGGATTTTGGCTATTAACAAATGGAACAATCTATAAAATAGGGCATCCTCCTGAAAAATTTACCGTGTTGCAAATAAAAACCAATCTAAAACCTGAATTTTTAACGGAACGTTTAGTGAATCCCGCAACTATTCCATTTTACCAATTGCCAAAAAAAATTATGATTGCACGTTCATTTGGCTATTCTGCTAATAATTTTGATATGTATTTCCAATCTTTGATTGCATTACCGGCATTGCTTGTGGCAATGACCCTCATTGCAGCAACTGTATCTTTAAATTTTACACGTTTTGGGCAATCTAGAATGTTGATTCTTGGTGGCGTAATAGCTGGGTTTATGCTTTATGTTATTTCCGTACTTGTTCAAGCTTTCGGTAATGCTGGATATATTCCACCAATTATTGCAGCTTGGACACCCGTTGTTATTGCGTTATTCTTAGGAATCTCTTTTTTACTTCATAAAGAGGATGGCTAAGTGAAAGCATTAACACTTAAAAAAACTATTTTAACAAAATTAAGTGCTCTCGCTTTTAAAAGTGTTGTGGGGGTTATTTTAGGAAGTGCTTTGTCTTATTGTGCGCACGCTCAAAGCCTTCAATCTCCTTCTCAAAGTCGCATTCAAAATCTGGAACCTCCTCTTTTGCTCTCTGCGGATGAACTCATCTACAATCGTGATGAAAACACTGTTTCTGCACACGGTAATGTCCAAATCAAATATGATGGCAATAAAGTTGTCGCTCAAAAAATTATTTACAATCAAAAAACAGGACGGCTTATAGCACAAGGGAACGTTGAAATTACTCAAAAGGATGGTAATAAAATTTATTCCAACCAAATTGATATGACCAAAGATCTTGGCGAGGGTTTTGTAAACGCCCTACGTATTGATACAGCCAACAATGTTCACTTTTCAGCCCAAAATGCTACACGCAAACACAATCACATAACAGTCTTTGAAAATGCAACCTATACAGCCTGTGAACCTTGCTCTTATAAACCAGATAGAGACGTCCTATGGAAAATTAAAGCAAGAAAGATCATATGGAATAATAGCGTCAAAAAAATTCGGTTTGAAAATAGCAGTTTTGAAGTTTTTGGTGTACCGATTATAAAATTTCCAAATTTTGAGATCTATGATCCAACTGTCAGGCGTGCTAGCGGTCTGCTTACTCCTCATTTTTTTTATACTGATTATCTCGGTATGGGGATAAAGAATTCTTATTTCTGGAATCTCGCCCCCCATTATGATTTTACCCTTTCTTCTACGGTTTATACCCAACAAGGGCTTTTAACCGAAGGGGAATGGCGTCAGCGTTTAAAAACGGGACGTTATAACATTCGCTTTGCTCATATATATCAAATGAAACCGCATAGATTTGATAATGATACGATTGATGCCCAACATAAAAACCGTTATATGCTGGCGACAAAGGGGGATTTTCGTATTAATTCACACTGGACTTATGGATGGGATATTCTTGCACAATCAGATCGGCATTTTAGTCGTGCCTATAAACTTGAAAACTATAACAATCCTACACAACTTTCTCAGATCTATCTGAATGGTCTTGCAGGAAAAAATTATTTTGATATGCGTTTTTATCATTTTAAAGTTCAAGATTCAATATTGAATGATCCTCATTATGAACGTCACTCTCGGCAAGCGTGGGTCTTACCACGCATCGATTATTTTTTCACACCAGATGAACCCATTTATAATGGAGAGCTTACCTTCCATAGTAATATGCAATCAGTTTATCGTCGCCATGCTGACTTCAGTTCACCCGACCAGAACGGAAACCCTCTCAACACAGTAAAACTTTCTGGTATGGCTGGAAATAGTTTGCGTTTAACAAACGAGCTTCAGTGGAAAAAGCGCTTCAACACGCACAACGGACTCATCTTAACCCCTCTTCTCTCTCTACGAGCTGATATCATTACAACCAATGCAAGCGAAAATCACACAGATTCTATAGAAAACAATGCCTTATCCGCAATTCATGGTTCAGCAATTCGTGGCATGGCAACAGCAGGATTGGAACTACGCTATCCCTTCCTCATTACAGCTGATCATTCTACACATATTATAGAACCAACTGCACAAATTTTTATACGCAATAATGAACAATATATTGGACAAATTCCTAATGAAGATGCTCAAAGCTTTGTCTTTGATGCAACCACTCTCTTTCAACGAGACAAATTTTCTGGTTATGATCGTGTAGAAGGTGGTACAAGAGCCAATATAGGTATAAGATATTCTGGAAGCCTTAATGATAATTGGTCTCTTTATGGTCTCATTGGACAATCCTTCCATCTAGCAGGAAAGAATTCTTTTGCAGACAAGGACTTTATCAATGTCGGTACTCATTCTAGCTTAGAGGCAAAACGTTCAGACTATGTTGCAATGTTTGGTACAACCCATAAAAGTGGTTTTTCCTTAGAAACGCGTGGACGCTTTGACAAAAAAACAGGAAAAATCCGCCGTAGTGAAATCGAAGCATCACAAAAATGGCAAAATTTTTGGGCGGCTCTACAATATGCCTATATCGCAAAGCAACCAGATTATGAATATTCTCAAGAGCGCCAAGAAATTTCTTTTCAAACAGGACTTAAATTAGCAGATTATTGGTCCATTAATAGCAACGCCGGTTATGATTTAGTATCTGGTACATTTATAAAGCGAGGAATTAGCTTGAGTTATATGGATGAATGTTTCGGGTTAACATTCGGTTATCAACAGGTAACGAATCCAGGCAGGAAAGCACCCTTGCAAAACTTTAATTTCTCTCTTTCATTGCGTACGATTGCAGATATCGGAAAAAAGATAGATTAATTTATAAAGGGAATGTATCAGTCATTTAACTTATCATTGTTTTTATGAAAGAAAGCGTGTATTTTAAGTTGTTGATGAGAATTAATAAACAATGCGAAAGCCTATTTACATGAATAAATTGAAAAAGCGTTTTCTTGCTTTATTTTATATTGCATCTTTGAGCGTAAGTAGCCTGCTAATAAATGGATTTTTGATTCCGACAGTCTTTGCGCAGACTTCTATTGTTGTTACAGTTAATGGCAACCCCATCACAAATTATGATATACAAAGACGCCTTGCTTTTCTCAGGCTACAACAAAAGCAAGGCAATTTGGTGGCACAGGCTAAAAAAGAGCTTATTGATGAAAAGCTAAAAAATATTGAAATAAAACGTCGTAATATTGAAGTAAGCAATGATGAAGTTGATAGAGCTTTTGAGAATTTTGCGACACAAAATAATATGACGATTGATCAGCTCAACCAGATTCTGATCCAAACTGAGATCACAGTGCAACACTTTAAAGATTACATCCGTGGACAAATAGGATGGGGGCGTCTTGTTAGCGCACGCTATCAAGCTGAAACAGGTATGATTAGCGAACAAGAAGCTGTACGCAGAATATTAAAAAATGGTGGTGTAAAACCTTCAACCAACGAATATACATTACAGCGAATTGTTTTTGTCATTCCTGCACATCGTCGTTCAGAGATCTTTGAAAGACGTCAAAGAGAAGCAAGTAATTTTCGCGCACATTTCCGTGGATGTGCCAATGCTCACAATCAAGCAAGAGGTATTTTAGACGTTACTATCCGCCACTTAGGAAAGTTTCTGGAGCCACAACTTCCTAATGCATGGGAACAAGCTATTCTTGAAACGCCTGCTGGAAAAATGACAAAATTACAAGAAACATCTGATGGAATCGAAGCAATTGCTGTCTGCAAAATAAAAAGAGTTTCTGATGATTATGTCGCTCGACTGATATTTTCTCTTCAAGATAGTAAAAAAAGAAGCCCGCAAAAACTTGAAGAATTAAGCGACAAATATTTAGGAGAACTGCGCCGAGTGGCACGCATTCAAAATTCATAATGGCTGCTCTTATTGTTAGCGGTGGTGATCCTGCCGGAATTGGTCCTGAAATAGTACTAAAAGCGTGGAATTTGCGTGTTACGCGCCAAATTCCACCTTTTGTACTTCTTGCTGATCCAGATGTTATTCGTTCGCGCGCTCGTTTTTTACAGATTGATGTTGAGGTGCAATCTGTTTTAATCAATAATCCTGCAAAAAATTTTCAAAACGCTCTTCCTATCATACCGTTAAAAAACAAACAAAGTGATCAATTAGGTATACCTTCATCGAATAATGCCGCTGGAATTATTGAAGCAATTAAACGCTGTGTTCAATTGATTCAAAATGGCCATGCATGTGCACTTATCACTTGTCCTATTGCAAAAAAGAGTCTTTATGATGCCGGTTTTCAATTTCCAGGTCATACAGAACTTTTAGCCGATTTAGCCCATAAAGCTTTTCATAAATGTTATCATCCAGTTATGATGTTAGCAGGACCCCGATTAAAAACAGTACCAATAACTGTTCATATTCCATTTAAAAATGTTCCTTCACAGCTTACCCGTGATTTAATTATTCAAACGGTACTTATTACTGAATATGACTTAAAAACAAGGTTTAAAATAATGTCACCCCAACTAGCTGTTGCTGGTCTTAATCCTCATGCTGGAGAAGGAGGTGCAATGGGAAAAGAAGATATTGAAATTATCACTCCTGCTATTGAATATCTTAAAAAGAAAGGACTCAATATTGCAGGCCCGCTGCCTGCCGACACAATGTTCCATGAATGCGCAAGAAAAGCATATGACGTTGCCATTTGTATGTATCATGATCAAGCCCTTATCCCTGTTAAGACATTAGACTTTGACAGCACTGTTAATGTCACGTTAGGTCTACCTTTTATTCGCACGTCTCCAGATCACGGAACTGCTTTTAACATTGCTGATAAAGGGATAGCCTCTCCCGAAAGCTTTATTGCTGCTCTTAAACTTGCAAATCAACTTGCAAAAAATAGTTTAAACCCATGCCAATAGATAATCTCCCTCCTCTGCGTGAGGTCATTAATATATATGGATTACAAGCGCATAAATCTTTGGGGCAGAATTTTCTTTTTGATCTTAATTTAACATCTAAAATTGCTCATCAAGCAGGCAATATAGAAGGAAAACCTGTTCTTGAAATTGGTCCTGGTCCTGGAGGTCTCACACGTGCCTTGCTAGCAAAGGGTGCCATTGTAACAGCAATAGAACGCGATGAGCGCTGCATACCGGCTCTCTTAGAAATAGAAAAACACTATCCTAAAAAATTAAAAGTTATTTGTAATGATGCACTGAAGCAAGACTTCTCAAAACTCTTTGAAACAAGCCCTGTAAAACCGCGCATTATTGCAAATCTTCCCTATAATATTGGGACACAACTCTTATTAAATTGGCTTTTAACTGAACCATGGCCTCCTTTTTATGAATCAATGACATTGATGTTTCAACGTGAAGTTGCCAAACGGATTACAGCTAAACCTCAATCTACTCATTATGGACGTCTTAGTGTCTTAACTGGCTGGCGTACCACTGCTAAAATTGCTTTTGATGTCCCCCCTCAAGCCTTCATACCAATACCTAAAGTAACGTCTTCTGTTGTTCATATTATTCCGCGAACACAACCTCTTGCCTGCTCTGCACAAAAACTAAGCCTCGTCACAAAAACCGCCTTTGGACAAAGACGAAAAATGCTTCGTCAAAATCTCAAAATACTTGGAGGTGAAGAGCTATTAGAAAAAGCTGGAATTGATGGAACGCGCCGTGCTGAAACGCTCTCGATTTCTGAATTTGTAACTTTAGCGCATCTAGTGCTCTAAAAAATGCACTTTGTGTTATAAAACCTTTTTTAATCACAACATTTATCGATTTTTTCAGCAATAAGCCCATCAACAAAAGAGCCAAGATAAGAACAACGCTCACGTTTTACGGTTTCAGCTAAATAAATTGATTTAATAAAAGATAAAGACTGATCTAAATCTTCGTTAATCACAACATAATCATAAGAAAGCCAATGCTTTAACTCCGTTCGTGCATTTTCCAATCGCAAATTGATGATATCTTGACTATCTTCTGCTCGACGATGTAAACGCGAAACAAGCTCTTTCATTGATGGTGGAAGAATAAAAACAGATACAGTGTCTCCTAGCATCTTTTTTTGCAGCTGCTCGGTACCTTGATAATCGATATCAAATAACATATCTTGGCCAGCATTCAATGCGTTTTCAACAGTTTCACGTAAAGTGCCATAATAATTTCCGTGAACTTCTGCCCACTCAATAAATTCATCCCTATCACGCTTATATTCAAACTCTTCCTTTGAAATAAAGTAATAATGCAGCCCATCTACTTCACTAGGACGCCTTTTCCTTGTGGTCATACTTACGGAAAGCTCTAATTGTCCCTCTTTTAGAAGTAATCGAGAAATTGTTGATTTACCAGCACCTGAAGGCGAAGAGAGAATAAATAAAAAACCGCGGCGTTGATTTATTTTTATAGCACTCAATTTACTTTCAAAGACTGTCATTACATCACTCTACTTTGTTCATAAATGTTTCTCCAAAATTTGAATTATACATTATCTCAACCTCTCCCCTAATCAATGTGTTTTCTTAGCAATTCTCAATGTTATTTTGCTCTTTTTTGAGATAAGGTATTAGCAGTATATTCACTTTTTTCTTAAATATTTTTATCCATACGCCAACCCACTTGTGACAGACAAGAAAATGATTTTTTATCATTCTCATAAAAAATTTAAATAGAAAAATTTTACTATATTTGGGATTCTCATTTACGATGCAAAAAGATGTGTTATCACTATAAATTCAATGTTTTGCCTTTAATTCTCGCCACTTGCGAACATTCATATTATGTTCCTCTAAAGTTCGAGAAAAAACATGCCCTCCTGAACCATCAGCAACAAAATAAAGTGCATCACTGATTGGTGGATGTGCCACCGCTTTTAAAGAATCTCGACCTGGATTTGCAATAGCCGTTGGGGGCAAACCATTAATTTTATAAGTATTATATGGAGTTTCCTTCTCAAGATCTGAACGATAAATTGCACGACCGGATGGTTTTCCTTTTCCTCCGAAGAGACCATAAATTACTGTTGGATCCGATTGAAGACGCATATGCTTTGTAAGGCGGTTATAAAATACCGCAGCAACCATTGGTCTTTCTGCTGCAATTCCCGTTTCTTTCTCAACAATTGAGGCTAATATAACAAATTCATCAATTGATTTAATGGGTAAATCAGGTGAACGCGTAGCCCATATAGCATGAATTAATTTTGTCTGTCCTTCACGCAACCTGTTTACAATCTCTTTACGCGTTGTTCCCCGAATAAAACGAACAGTATCCGTCATTAAATAACCTTCTGGAGGCAAAATTTTTGGAAGGTCTCCAATCAAAATTTCATTCGCAGCTAATCGATCGAAAACTTGCTGAACCGTTAAACCTTCAGGTACTGTAAATGTATACTCTATAGATTTTCCTTTCACAAGAATATCCATAATATCCTGCATCGAAGCATGAGCTGGAATTAAATATTCACCAGCCTTCAGATGCGTTGTTTTTTGGTGATAACCAACCCCATAAACAAAAATATCTGATGATCGAATGAAACCACGTTTTTCTAGCAATGAAGCAATTTCACGAATTCCGGTACCAGGATGGATAAGAACAATTTGTTCTTCCTCAATTTTTCCCTTTTCTTCAAAAATACTTTTTCCAATATAAAGAGGAATACTTATGGCAAAAAGAATAATCACAATCAGCATAAGAAAAAAATGACCGAGAATGACCAACGGATTACGGACGATAGATGATTTCTTTCGTTTTTTATGTATTAACATGTCATAACTATCTGCTAAATGATTCGAAGAGGAATCACTTACGTCCTTTAATGATTTCCATTTTTCACATCGGACATAACCCCTCAATAGCGATTAAGGATAATATTATAATTTCTCATTCACCTTATAATAAAGTAGAAAACTCAAAAGCAAAAATTAAATAAAAATACTTATTATCCCCTAAAACGTCGCATCACCAACGATGCATTTGTCCCACCAAATCCAAAAGAATTAGAAAGAATCGTATCAATCTTTCGTTCACGCGGTTTGTGTGGTACAAGATCGATTTTTGTTTCAATCGATGGATTGTCAAGATTAAGTGTCGCTGGGGCTATATTATCCCGTATAGCTAAAATAGAAAAAATAGCCTCAGCAGCACCGGCAGCACCAAGTAAATGCCCGATAGATGATTTCGTTGATGACATAGAAACTTGTGGTGCATAACTCCCTAAAACACGCTCAACAGCTGCTAGCTCTATGGAATCAGCCATCGTAGATGTACCATGAGCATTAATATAATCAAGTTCACTCACATTCACTTGTGCACGCTTAAGAGCAGCTATCATACTACGCTGAGCCCCTTCACCACTTTCTGAAGGCGCTGTAATGTGGTAAGCGTCACCAGATAAACCATAGCCAATAACCTCAGCATAAATACGCGCTCCTCGTTTTTTGGCATGTTCCAGCTCTTCTAAAACAACAACAGCTGCTCCTTCCCCCATCACAAAACCATCACGATCAATATCATAAGGACGTGACGCCCGTTCAGGATCATCATTGCGACAAGTAGAAAGAGCTCTACAAGCTGCAAAACCTGCAAGAGATATCCGATTTATCGGAGATTCAGTCCCCCCTGCCACCATGACATCTGCATCACCAAACATAATCAAACGTGCCGCATCACCAATTGCATGCGCCCCTGTTGAACAAGCCGTTACAACAGAATGATTAGGCCCCCGTAAACCATATTGAATAGACACATAACCAGAAGCAAGATTAATCAAACGACCTGGAATAAAAAAAGGAGAAACACGACGTGGGCCCTTATCACGAAGCGTATAACCAGCTTCAACAATACCCTCAACTCCCCCAATTCCCGAACCAATTAACACGCCTGTACAAATCTGATCTTCATCACTCTTAGGAAACCATTCGGCATCTGCAAGCGCTTGGTTAGCAGCAGCCATTGCATAAACAATAAATGCATCAACTTTACGTTGCTCTTTAGGTTCCATATACAAATCAGCATTATAAGTCCCCTCTGTTCCATCCCCTAAGGGGATACGCGCAGCAATCTGGCATGGCAAATCTGACACATCAAACTCTGTGATACGTCGGACACCACTTCTTCCTTCAAGAAGTCGCTTCCAACTATATTCAATATTACCAGCTAATGGAGATACCAATCCTAAACCAGTAACAACAACACGTCTCATAACTTCTAACCTTGAACTAAACTTCACCTCTCAAAGCTCTCTTTTCAAAAGAGCTCCGAAGAATATAGGCAAAAGCAATTTATGCCTTTGCCCTTTAGTAATCACGCAGAAGCTTTATCAATGAACTTGACTGCATCGCCAACTGTGAAAATCGTTTCAGCAGCTTCATCTGGAATTTCTACCCCAAACTCTTCTTCAAAAGCCATAACGAGTTCAACCGTATCAAGGCTATCAGCCCCTAGATCATCGATAAAGCTTGCATTTTCTACAACTTTATCAGCATTAACCCCAAGATGTTCCACGATAATTTTCTTAACGCGCTCTACTGTATCACTCATGTTGAAATCCTCGAATTTATATTTTCCTATAATTTGGTTAACTATATCGGTTCATCTAATCAAGCAATAGATGCATTACTTTAAAAGATTTTAGTAATGATTTAAAACATCCTGTGGATATCCCCTACAAAATGAACCAATCTGACATTCCGACATCAATTGATCAACGACCATATTAAAGAAATAGATGCATCTATCCATTTCAATCGTTACTATCTAAAATAATACAACTCATAAATCAATGTGGAATAAAATAAATACTCAAATCATTGCCATTCCACCATTGATATGGAGTGTTTGACCTGTCGTATAGGCTGCTTCATCGCTTGCTAAATAAACAGCAGCAGCGGCTATTTCTTGCCCACTTCCCATACGCTTCATCGGAATCGCAGCCATAATGGCTTCTTTTTGCTTTTCATTAAGCTTGTCTGTCATTGCGGATTTAATAAATCCAGGAGCAATACAATTGACAGTGATGTTTCGCGAAGCAATTTCTTGTGCCAATGCTTTAGAAAAACCTATCAAGCCTGCTTTTGCAGCACAATAATTCGTTTGTCCAGGGTTTCCCATAACACCAACAACAGATGTAATGTTAATAATCCTTCCATAACGGCGGCGCATCATAGAATGTATTAATTCACGCGTCAAAAGAGAAGCAGCTGTTAGGTTAACTTCTAAAACATCATCCCAGTCTTTATCTTGCATACGCACAAAAAGACCATCCCTAGTGATTCCCGCATTGTTAACCAAAATATCGACGCCATCCATTTCTCTTTCTGCAACTTCAGCCAATTGTTTAATCGATTGGCGTTCAGAAAGATTAGCGGGGAATACAAAAACATTCTGCCCTAATTCTGCCGCCACTTCTCTAAGCTTTTCTTCGCGTGTTCCATGAAGTCCAACAATGGCTCCTTGTGCATGAAAGCAGCGTGCAATTGCCTCACCAATTCCTCCCGAAGCCCCCGTTACAAGAGCTTTACGTCCTGTTAATCTAAACATTTTTTAACTCCTTATAGATTAAACGCCGAGCATACCTAGCGCTGATTCTATTTCATCAACTGTTCCAATGGTTACCCCCTTTATATCTTTGTTAATACGACGCGTTAAACCTGTTAATACTTTTCCAGAACCAACTTCAAAAAGCGTATCAACTCCATTAGCAGCGATCCATTCTATTGTTTCACGCCATCGCACCCTCCCAGTCGCTTGTTGGACAAGAAGAGTAGTAATACGCTCTGGATTGCTCTCAGGTGCAACAGAAACATTGGCAATCAAAGGAACAATAGGGGACATTTTGTTAACAGTCAAAAGTGCTTTCTTCATGGCATCAGCAGCAGGTTGCATTAAAGATGAATGAAAAGGTGCAGAAACAGGAAGAAGAAGTGCACGTTTTGCACCTTTTTTTGATGCAATCTCTACCGCTGCCTCAACTGCTTTTGCTTTACCGGAAATAACAATTTGCCCACCACCATTATCATTAGCAATCTGACATAGTCCTTCTCCAGAAACAGTTTCACAAATTTCTTCCACAATGTGCTCTTCTAAACCAATTAATGCAGCCATAGAACCTTCACCAACCGCGACAGCAGCCTGCATAGCATTGCCACGAATACGCAAAAGTCTTGCCGTATCTGTGAGAGTAAATGTACCAGCAGCACAAAGAGCCGAATATTCGCCTAAAGAATGACCAGCAACAAACCTTACCTTTTCTTCTATACGAAGCCCTAATTGTTTCATCACACGAATGACAGCCATAGATACAGCCATTAATGCCGGTTGTGCATTTGCTGTTAACGTTAAAACATCTGCAGGTCCTTCAAAAATGATCTTTGATAATTTCTCACCCAAAGCATCATCAACTTCCTCGAAAACCATCCGTGCGACAATAAATTGCTCTGCAAGCGCTTTCCCCATACCAACAAGTTGACTCCCCTGCCCTGGAAAAATAAAAGCTGCACCCATTTATCAACTCCTAAAACTGTACAATTAAATTATTTTCTTTTGACCTTATTCATCCGCACAAATCAAGATAAAGCCCTTTATTTAAAACGAATACCACACTTAAAATTATATTTTAAAGGCGGAATTTGATATAAAAACTTAGGGAAATAGGGTGCTATAAACTGAATAACACCGAAACTTATGAGACTTCCTAAAAGTGCACCTGCTAAAATATCAAAGGGATAATGTACACCCACAAAGATGCGCGCCCAACAGATTAAGCATAAAAACACTACGGCAAATTTAAAAGTAACTTTGTATCGGTAAAAATAAAAGTTAGCTGCATAAGATGCAATGGTCAAGGCATGATTACTAGGAAAAGAAGCTGTTGCACGATGTTGAATAAGCGGTGTCGTCAGCCCTACCACGAATGGGCGAGGATGAAAATAAAAAAGAGAAATGAGATAACCTATGAAAAGAGATGCACAAATACTCATGCAAATGCTTAGCACAACACACCGCTCCCTCTCCCCACCACAAAACCACAACGCACAAAGATGGAGAGGAATAATATAAATTAAAAACTTTGCACAAAAAATACTAAACAAAACTACAATCGACCAAGCTTGATGATTGCCGACAAACATTTCAAAGAGTGTAACATCAATCTGGTTTAAAAAGTCCATTTTTCCCTCCTTTGCCTTTATATTACAGTATTATCTTTTTGTAGAAGAAGGAAATATATTAAGATTTAACAAATCAATTTTTTTATGTGCATAAACTTGCTATTTTAAAAGATAACCTGTAGATATGAAATATTCGTTGCCGGCACTTTAGCTGGAGGTTGAACGGAGGGCTGTAAAATATCAGTAGGAAATACAATGTTTCCGGCCTCCCGTATCTCCGCTCTGAGATGTCTCGAATTGTAAACGCGTCCTTTCTTCTTTGGATTTCCAAAAAAGACAAGTCGCAGAGGCTTTGCGCTAAAACCGGTGAAATTTAATTGAAGAAAGGCAAAACAATGGCTCTTTATGAACATATGTTCCTTGCCCGACAAGACATTGCACCGCAGCAAGTTGATGAACTTTTGAGTCTCTACAAAGGTGTCATTGAAGCGCATGGTGGAAAAGTTGGGCGTATAGAAAATTGGGGACTTCGTCCTCTTGCTTACCGTATTCGTAAAAACCGTAAAGCTTATTATGTCTTAGTCAATATTGATGCACCAGCTTCAGCAATTGCTGAAGTGGAGCGTCAGATGCGCATCAATGAGGATATTTTGCGTTATATGACCATTCGCGTAGAAAAACACGAAAAAGAAAAATCTGCTATGCTCTCACACCTTGATCGCAATAGTCACATTGGACATGATGAAGAGCGTCCTCGTTTTCCACGTCGTCAACGTGAAAATACTATAGAAGGGGTAGAATGATGACTGATACTAATCAAAACTCTGCACGTCGCCCCTTTCATCGTCGTCGTAAAACATGTCCTTTTTCAGCGACCAATGCTCCCAAAATTGATTATAAAGACATCAAGTTGTTACAACGTTATATTTCCGAACGTGGGAAAATTGTTCCTTCACGGATTACTGCTGTTAGTCAGAAAAAACAGCGTGAATTAGCTAATGCTATCAAACGTGCTCGCTTTTTAGGCTTACTTCCGTACGTTATAAAGTAAGCAATCAATACACTATGCAACTGGAGAGTTTCTCCAGTTGCATTTCTTATATGGTTAAAAAATAGCTTGTTGTATCCTATGTTAAGCTATTAAATGTCAAAGTTGGGGTATTGACACGCCTCTAACTGCAGAAAGCAGGACAGCAATAAATGAAAAAAAATCGTACTTATGAGATATTAACCGGTATTTTGGCAGGATTATTTGCTGTTGTGATAGGACTGGCAATCATCAGTGTTGCAAATATCGCGCCCTTTTTTTCTCTTCTTCTTGGCTGCTTTCTTTCATTGCCAATTTTTATTGTTGCGTTCGGTCAAGGAACATTAGCCAGTCTCATCGCCCTCATAAGTGCCACTGTTGTTCTTATCATAACCACTAATACCTATATTGCTCTTGGCTTTATGTTCTTATTTTTCCTTCCTGCTGTCTATGCTTCTTGGCTTCTTGGGCTTGCACGACCAGCGCAAAAAGAAAACGAACTGATATGGTATCCATTGTCATCGGTTATTTTTCATTTAACTAATTTTATCGCTCTTATAGCAACTTTCATTGGGCTCTATGTTCAAACACGTCCTTCCACACCCATCGTTGCAAAAAAAATCACCGAAAACATAGCACAAACTCTGCAACAAACACAGTCAATAAAAGAAGCCGATATACGCGCTTTTAATGAGCTTTTAATGACGCATACAGCAACTTTTACTGCTTTTTCTTTGACTATTTATAGTTTGGTTTTTCTCATTGGTAACCTTTACTTTTCCATGATAGCAGCACAACATATGAAATGGCTGAAAAGACCCCGTGATGATTGGAGCCAAACTCTCCGCCTTCCAATTTCTGGAATTATTATTTTTATTATTGTTTGCATAGCATCGATGGTTGAGCTGAGCGCTTCTCTTAACTTGAGTACCCGTGTCTTTAGTACTGCATACATTGTCATCATATTAATTAGCGGTCTAGCATATCTTCACAATATTACAAAAGGGGTAAACGGTCGGATTATTATACTTTCTCTTGTTTATATTGCTATTTTAACAGTCGTTTTTACTCCACCTATTGTTTTCATGATGCTTTTGATGGGAATTTGGGCTGCTATTCAATACAATTTTCAATCACGCAAAAAACTCCACTAAATTTATTTGTTCGAAAGGAAAAACTATGGATATTATTTTACTTGAGCGCATTCCTCGTCTTGGTCAGATGGGTGATATTGTCTCAGTTAAAGATGGTTATGCGCGTAATTTTCTCTTGCCTCAAGGTAAAGCTTTACGCGCAAATGAAGCTAATAAAAAACACTTTGAGATGCAACGTGCACAACTTGAAGCACGTAATCTTGAACGCAAAAGCGAAGCGCAAAAAATTGCTGAAAAACTTGATAGACAATCATTCATTGTTGTTCGTTCTGCTGGTGAAACAGGACAACTTTATGGTTCTGTGTCAACACGTGATATTGCTGAAATGATAACAGATGAAGGCTTTTCTATTGGGAGAAATCAAATCGAACTTAATCATCCAATAAAAATGATCGGTCTTCACACTATCACTCTTAGTTTACATCCAGAGGTTCAAATTTCTGTGATTATTAATGTTGCGCGTTCTACTAGTGAAGCACAACGCCAAGCAGAAGGTGAAACTCTCACTTCGGCTAAAGAAATATATAATATTCAAGAAGAATTATTAGAAGAAAGTCAGGAAGAATTATTGGCAGAAGAAATTAATGACAACGATATAAACAGTTCTCATCAAGAAGCTTAATTTCTATTTTTTCTTTCTATTTTATATTTTTTATTCCATTTTAAATATCGATCATAAAATACTCACACTTTAAAAGTGAGTATTTTATGGCTATCGTACATAAAGAACCTAATTTTTATGAAAGAATTAGAAATATACTATTTAAAGGCATTACATGCCGAGAATGGTAGTATCACTAAGAGGAAATGTCTTTTGTTTTCCAGCATATAAAGCAAAAATAATTTAAAGTTCTACCCTTAAGACTAAAGTTTGTATGAGCGTTAATTTGATTATATCCTCACATGATCTGAAATAATTTCAGTTATAAAAAATAATTCTACTTACACAGATATTGGAATTTTAAGGTTAAGTAACTTAAAAATACTTAAATTTAGAGTAGCAAAACTTCCACTTTAAAATCACATATTATAAAATAAATAGATAGACGTTATATAAATAATACACAAATGATAAATGAGGAACGAAAAGAGAGTTTTAAAAAATTATATAATTTTAACTTAAAATGAAGGTTTGTAGCTCTATTCTTTTAATTATACGATTTTCAATTTATCGCCTAAAGTAGCTAGACTTAGAATTTTAGTGGAAAAATATTATGGAAGAAACTAACGTTGTTAATGTCAGCTCTTCAAAGAAAGAGGATTCTCCTTCTTTTCGGCAACTTCCGCATAATATTGAAGCTGAACAGGCATTGCTTGGTGCTATCTTTATCAACAATGATTCTCTTGACCGCGTTTCAGATTTTCTAAAACCAGAACATTTTTTTGAACCATTGCATCAAAAAATTTATCATGTTTTATCTCACCTTATTAAAACAGGAAAACGTGTAGATCCAGTTACAATCAAGCCCTATATCCAAATGGAAGAAAAAATTGGAGATATTACTGTATACCAATATGTTGTTCGCTTAGCCACAGAGGCAGTCACTATTATTAACGCTGAAGATTATGGACGCGTCATTTACGATCTGTTTATCCGACGGTCTTTGATTAACCTTGGAACTCAAGTTGTCAATACAGCCTTTGATGCTCCTGTAGAACTCACGCCTACCCAACAAATTGAAACTGTTGAAAATCAGTTATTTGAGCTAGCAGAAAAAGGGAAATATGGAGGTGGATTTGAAAATTTTAATGAGGCTATTAAAAAAGCTATCGATATGGCAAGTGCTGCGAAAAAGCGCTCTTCACAATTATCAGGGATAGCCACCCATATTAAAACACTTGATGAAAAAATGGGAGGATTACAAGCATCTGACTTAATTATCCTTGCGGGCCGCCCTGGTATGGGTAAAACCTCACTGGCTACCAATATTGCCTTTAATATTGCTAATGCTTATAATCGTAATGCCAATATCCAAGAAAATGAAGGCGGCATTGTGGGATTCTTCTCACTTGAGATGTCATCCGAACAGCTTGCAACCCGTATTATTTCTGAACAAACAGAAGTCTCTTCTTCTGATATTCGGCGTGGCAATATTTCAGATGAACAATTTTCAAAAATTATTCGTGCGGTGAACCAACTACAAAAGGCACCACTTTATATTGATCAAACTGGGGGAATATCAATTACGCAATTAGCTGCTCGTGCGCGGCGTCTCAAGCGGCAACATGGTTTAGATATCTTGTTTATTGACTATATCCAACTCATGACAAGCAGTTCAAAGCGTTCATCAGAAAATCGTGTTCAAGAGATCACAGAAATTACCACAGGATTAAAAGCATTAGCGAAAGAATTGAATATTCCTATTATCGCTCTCTCTCAACTTTCACGTCAAGTAGAAAATAGAACAGATAAACGTCCACAGCTCTCAGATTTACGTGAATCTGGTTCAATTGAGCAAGATGCCGATATCGTTCTGTTTGTCTATCGCGAAGAATATTATCTCAAAAATGAAGAACCAAAACTAGGTAGCTTGGAACATACGAAATGGCAAGAAATAATGGATAAAGCTTTTGGAAAAGCTGACGTTATTATTGCAAAACAGCGCCATGGGCCGACAGGAATCGTGCCCCTTGCCTTTCAATCTGATTTCACACGCTTTAGTGATCTGGCCGATAGCAATTACCTTCCAGAGCAAATTGGTTAAATCGACATGGCACGCAACCGTATTCAATTTATCTGTCAAAATTGTGGAACTGTTCATTCTCGTTGGGCAGGAAAATGTAGCGCTTGTGGGGAATGGAATTCCCTTATCGAAGAAACTATAAATAGCGGCATAGGAAGTGGTCCTAAGCAGAATGCTCGTAAAGGACGCATTGTCACACTCACATCTCTTTCTGGAAATATTGAAGATGCTCCACGTATTCATTCTGGTATTGCTGAACTTGATCGTGTTACCGGTGGGGGCTTTGTCCGTGGATCGGCACTCCTTGTTGGAGGTGATCCGGGTATTGGTAAATCAACATTGCTGACACAAACAGCCGCTGCTTTATCACGTAAAGGATATAATGTCATCTATGTTTCAGGTGAAGAGGCTATTGCGCAAATTTGTCTGCGCGCACAAAGGCTTGAAGCTAACAATACAGAAGTGAAACTTGCTGCTGAAACCAATGTTGAAGATATTCTGGCAACCTTAAGCGAACATAAAAACCTTGATATGGTGATTATCGATTCGATTCAAACCCTATGGTCAGATACAGCAGATTCAGCACCTGGCACTGTCACACAAGTACGTATCGGTGCTCAGGCAATGATCCGCTTTGCCAAGAAAACAGGAACCGCCGTTGTTCTTGTTGGGCATGTTACAAAAGATGGACAAATTGCTGGTCCTCGAGTCGTTGAACATATGGTTGATGGCGTTCTCTATTTTGAGGGTGAAGGAGGACATCATTATCGCATTCTTAGAACTGTAAAAAATCGCTTCGGACCAACAGATGAGATTGGTGTCTTTGAAATGTCTGATAAAGGATTACGCGAAGTGATAAATCCATCTGAATTATTTTTAGGGGAACGTAATGAAAAAGCACCAGGCGCTGCTGTTTTTGCAGGAATGGAAGGGACACGCCCGATACTCGTAGAAATTCAAGCGCTTGTTGCTCCTTCTTCCCTTGGGACACCAAGACGTGCGGTTGTCGGATGGGATGGAAATCGCCTTTCTATGATTCTTGCCGTTTTAGAAGCCCATTGTGGTATTCGTTTTGGACAGCATGATGTCTATCTGAACGTAGCAGGTGGATATCGCATATCAGAACCCGCTGCTGATTTAGCTGTAGCCGCTGCTTTGGTATCTTCTCTTGCCAATATCGCATTGCCAACAGATTATGTATATTTTGGTGAAGTCAGTCTTTCAGGAGCTACCCGCGCTGTTGCACATTCAGCACAGCGCATCAATGAAGCAAAAAAACTCGGCTTTCAAGGAGCCTTTCACCCCACAACAACAACCGAAATGATGAAGTCGCTCAACTTTCAACAAAAAACTTTCTCCGACCTTCCCGAACTCGTTGCTACTCTTACCGTAAGTAAAAAATGATCTGCACCACAGATATGATAATATAGAAAAAACTCTATAAAATACAAAAGATCCTTGCTATAAGAACAAAAAATGGCATAACAAAAAATATATTTGCACACAGACTTAAAAGAACACAACTTTATGTATAAGGAACAAACAAATGATCATAACAATCCTTGATGGAATTGTCGTAGTAATCATCCTGTTGTCCGCTTTTCTTGCTATGCTTCGAGGATTTTCACGTGAAGTGTTATCGTTGATTTCTTGGGCAGTTGCAGCTGTTACGACACTGTTTTTATTCAAACCTGTCTTACCTTTCTTTGAACAATATCTCTCTAATAAAATGATTGCATTGATCACAACATTGGTCACAATTTTTATTATTGTTCTCATTATTACTTCAATTATTACAATGAAGATCTCTGATTTTATTATTGATAGTCGAATTGGTATCCTTGACCGTGCTATTGGTTTTATTTTTGGAGCACTTCGTGGTTTACTTATCATGGTCATCGGTATGTTGCTGCTTAATGCACTGATTAAACCCGAGCTTCAAGCGAATTGGTTAAAAAATGCAAAAACAAGGCCTATTTTAGATTCATTGGGACAAAAAGTTTGGGAAATACTCCCCAAAGATATTGGATCTGTTCTCGAAAAGACGGAAAATTTGTTTAAAGACAGCAATAAACATACGTATGAGTAACACTCTCATGAAAAGATAATTTTCAAAAAATAGAGAATAGTTTTTCATGAGGAAAGAGAACTAAATGATGTAAAATGTGATATTAATGATTCCTCCATATCACAACTGAAAGAATATGATGATAAAAAGCGATGTTTTCTGTCAAGAATTTTCATTAGATGATGATACCCTTCATGAAGAATGTGGAGTTTTTGGTATTCTTGGGCATGAAGATGCCGCAACATTAACAGCTCTTGGACTCCACGCACTTCAGCATCGTGGGCAAGAAGCAGCTGGGATTGTTTCTTACCATAATAAAATATTTCATCAAGAAAAGCATTTAGGTCTTGTTGGAGATCACTATACAAACCCTGCAACACTTGCGCGCTTACCAGGAAATCGTGCTATTGGACATACCCGTTATTCAACAACTGGAGAAGTGGCATTACGCAATGTTCAACCCCTTTTTGCTGAATTGAAAGTTGGAGGTATTGCTATTGCGCATAATGGTAATCTTACCAATGGTCTCACATTACGCCGTGAACTCATCGCTTCTGGTGCTATCTGTCAATCAACGTCGGATTCAGAAGTTTTTCTCCATCTTATTGCCCGCTCACGTTATGAGTCGTCCTCTGATCGTTTTGTTGATGCGATTCGGCAAGTAGAAGGTGGGTATGCTATGTTAGCGCTCACACGTACAAAACTTATTGCGGCACGCGATCCAACAGGAATTAGACCTCTCGTGATGGGCGAACTTGATGGTAAGCCTATCTTTTGTTCTGAAACTTGTGCTCTTGATATTATTGGAGCAAAATATGTCCGTGATGTTAAAAATGGAGAAATCATCATATGTGAAATACAAAAAAATGGGGAAATTACAAAAAAAATTATAAAACCAGAAAATACAAAACCAGAAAAACTTTGCTTGTTTGAATATGTTTATTTTGCCCGCCCAGACTCAATCGTTGGAGGACGTAGTGTTTATACAACACGCAAAAATATGGGAATCCGTTTAGCACAGGAAGCCCCTTGTGAGGGTGATGTTGTGGTTCCTGTTCCTGATGGAGGAACGCCTGCCGCAATTGGCTATGCACAAGAAATTGGAATTCCCTTCGAGCTTGGTATTATTCGTAATCACTATGTTGGCCGCACTTTTATCGAACCAACACAACAAATTCGCGCTTTTGGCGTCAAGTTAAAACATTCGGCAAACCGTCCTGTGATTGAAGGAAAACGTGTTATTCTGGTTGATGACTCCATTGTGCGTGGAACAACATCCCTTAAAATTGTACGAATGCTTCGCGATGCAGGAGCAAAAGAAGTTCATATGCGCATTTCTAGCCCTATGATTTTTTATCCTGACTTTTATGGTATTGATACACCTAAAGCTGAAAACCTTTTAGCAAATCAATATCCAGATTTAAAATCTATGTGTGATTTTATTGGAGCGGATTCATTAGAATTTCTTTCAACGGATGGATTATATCTTGCTGTAGCAGGGGAAAAACGGAATAACGCCGATCCACAATTTACTGACCATTATTTTACTGGATATTATCCTACGCATCTGGTTGATCAAGAAAATCTCTCCAAAATTCATCAATCATCTGTTCTTAAAACAAGAGATTAATGATGACAAAACGTGACTTTAGTCTCCATGGGCGTGTTGCACTTGTTACTGGCGCATCAAGAGGGATTGGCTATTATTTGGCACTCGAGCTTGCTGCACGCGGTGCTCATATTATTGCTCTTGCACGAACAGTCAGTGGACTTACTGAATTAGATAATCAAATCCGAGAAAAAGGAGCTCATGCAACCCTTGTTCCCCTTGACTTGTATCATATGGAAAACATCGATACCCTTGCTATCTCAATTGCCAAACGCTGGAAAAAACTTGATATTATCGTTGCAAACGCAGGAATTCTTGGAACACTCTCACCAATAGCGCATATAGAAAACACGGTATTTGAAGATGTTTTTCAAATAAATCTTTTCAGCCAATGGCGCTTAATGAAAGCCGTTGAGCCTTTATTACGTGAATCTGATGCTGGACGAGCCATCCTGTTATCCTCAAGCGTTGCGCATGCTGCGCGCCCTTTCTGGGGAGCTTATGCAGCCTCTAAAGCGGCTTTAGAGGTGATTGCCCGCTGTTGGGCAGAAGAACTCAAACAAACCCCTATTAAGATTAATTGTGTCAACCCTGGTGCCACACGCACTGCCATGCGCGCTGAAGCTATGCCCGGTGAAGATCCACAAACTCTTCCTTCACCACAAGAGGTTGCAAAAAAGATAGTCCATTTGTTATCACCTGATTTAAAGGAAACTGGAAAACTTTTTAATGTCCATAAAAATCGGTTTGTAGATTATCATGTACCTGATTGATCATCATATGAGAAGTAAATCGTTTGACTCTCTCTTTTCCCTGTGCTTTTCGACAGAAGAATGAAGCACTTTATAATTCTTGGATAGCTTTAGCATCAGCCTTTTTCTCTTCTAAAGTAGCACGTTTATTATAAGCGATAAAACTACAAGGGAGAAAAATCATATAGCTAACAGCTGTAATCAATAAAGTTTCCCATGTGTAAGTCGCAAGAAAACCGACATAAATAACAATGACCAACATGCACGGTATAACGATATCGCGCCTTAAATTTTGATCAATTGTTTTTGCATTCCATACCGGTAAACGACTAATCAAAAGAAAAGCAATAATTACAGTATAAAGACTAAAAAATAATGCCCACCCCCAATTGGGGACCAAACCAAGAGTGCCTAAATAGGTAGGCAATAAAAGTAATAATGCTCCTGCTGGTGCTGGAACACCAACAAAATAACTTCTCTGCCACTTAGGTATATTGGGGTTATCTAACATCACATTAAAACGTGCTAATCGCAAACAACAAGCAACACAATAAACAAGGGCAGCAACCCACCCAATATGATTCGCTTGATTCAAGATAAATGAATAAACAATGAGTGCAGGGGTAACACCAAAATTTATAACATCAGCAAGAGAATCCATCTGTGCCCCAAAAGATGAACTACCATCTATTAAACGGGCAATGCGACCATCAGCACCATCTAAAACTGCAGCCAAAAGCACCATTAAAATAGCAGCTTCATAGCGATGTTCAAAAGCCAAACGAATGCTGCTCATCCCTGCACAAATTGCTAAAATAGTAATAATATTAGGAATAACATACCGCATTGATGTAGGTGAACGCCGCCGATTTGCAACATCATCATGCTGCCCCTCAGGGTTGAATGAAGAAAATGGCGAAAAATTTTTCATTGTGAGTCCTAATCGTATCTGAAGCCCGTTGTGGCACTCTTATCATCAAAAGAACCCAAAACTGTTTCTCCAGCAATTGCTGTCTGTCCAACTGCAACACGCAATTTCATTTCAGTTGGTATATAAACATCAAGGCGAGAACCAAAACGAATCAATCCAAATCGCTCACCAGTCATAACGGCATCGTTTTCTTTTGACCAGCAAACAATCCGGCGTGCAACCATTCCCGCTATTTGTACGACACCAATTTTACCATGTTTGCTATCAATTACCACCCCATTACGCTCATTAAACTGACTAGCTTTATCAAAGTCAGCATTGGTAAATCGACCTGGATGATAAACGATAGACTCTACTGTACCACTGATAGGAATACGATTAATATGGCATGAAAAAACATCCATAAAAATGGAAATACGAATCATTTCATCTTTCCCTAATCCTAATTCTTCAGGTGGAACACATGATTCCACAAATGAAATACGCCCATCTGCAGGCGACATAACCCAATTTGAATTCAAAGGGATCACACGATCTGGATCACGGAAAAAGTATACACACCACACCGTGAGAACGAGACCAAACCAAAACAACGGACTCCATATCCAACCAAGAATGAGCGAAATAACAAAAAACGCTACAATAAAAGGATAACCTTCTTTATGAACCGGTACAAAGCTATTATGGAAAGATTGCAGAATACTCATATAATTTCCTATTCATCGTAAACTTAAACAAGCAACAAAGCTTTTTGTTCCTCTTGTGTCTTTTTATGTATTTAATCAATCACTCCATATAAAGATATAGATTACATTTTGCTCTATTTATTTTTTACGATTAACAACACTCGTCTCATCTTCTTCACGCATTTTACGTAATTTTTCTTCCGCTTGCGATGCTTCAAGCTGCTTATTCCACATTGAAGCATAAAGACCTTTCTTGCGTAAAAGCTCTGTATGCGTCCCATTTTCAATAATACGACCACTTTTAAGAACTAAAATTTCATCCGCATTGATAACAGTAGAAAGACGGTGCGCAATAATCAATGTTGTACGTCCACGGCTTACAATATCCAATGCTTGTTGAATTTCCTGTTCCGTCGCCGTATCAAGAGCCGCCGTTGCTTCATCTAGAATAAGAAGTGGAGGAGCTTTTAAAAGTGTCCGTGCAATAGCCACGCGTTGTTTTTCACCACCTGATAATTTGAGACCTCGCTCTCCTACCATAGACTGAAAACCTTCCGGTAAAATTTCAATAAATTTTGATATTTGTGCCATTTCAGCAGCTTTGCGCATCTCTTCATCTGTAGCACTTGGACGCCCATAGCAAATATTATAGGCAATTGTATCATTAAATAACACCGTATCTTGTGGGACCATGCCAATCGCTTCACGCAAACTCTTTTGTGTTACGTCACGAATATCCTGCCCATCAATTGTGATAGATCCTGCATCAACATCATAAAACCGAAAAAGCAACCGAGAAATAGTAGATTTACCGGCACCCGATGGACCGACAATAGCGACTGTTTTTCCTCCAGGAACTTCAAAATCAATATCTCTGAGAATCTGACGTCTCGAATCATAGGAAAACTTTACCTGATGAAAACAAATGGTCCCATCGCTTATCTCTAACGGTTTAGCATCCGATTTATCAACGATCTCTTTCTGAACATCTAAAAGATCAAACATTGCTTCAATATCCGTTAAACCTTGTCGAATATCACGATACATTGAACCAATAAAATTTAGTGGAATGGAAAGTTGCATTAAAAGCGCATTAATAAAAACAAAATCTCCTAAAGTTTGTGTCTTATAAAAAACTTCATAAGCTGACATCAGCATCATGATCGTCATTCCAATACCAAAGATAAGAGTCTGACCAAAATTAAGCCAGCTTAAAGATGTCCAAATCTTTGTTGCGGCTTTTTCATAACCTACCATAGAAGCATCAAATCGATCGGCTTCTAGAGTTTCATTACCGAAATATTTGACCGTTTCAAAATTCAAAAGAGAATCAACAGCGCGAGTATTCGCCTCAGTATCCGCTGTATTCATTTTTTGCCGAATACGAATACGCCAATCACTCGCCTTAATGGTAAACAAAATATATAATCCAACCGTTACAACAACAATGAGAAGATAATGCCACCCATAACTTATATAAAATACCAGTGCCGTTAATATAAATTCTAAAACTGTTGGTACTGTACTAAGAATTGAAAATCTTACGATCGCTTCGATTCCTTTTGTTCCACGCTCAATCACACGAGAAAGCCCACCTGTTCGGCGTTCCAAATGAAATCGCAAGGATAACTCATGCATATGTACAAAGGTTTTATAAGCTAATTGACGAACAGCGTATTGACCAACAGTGGCAAACAGGGAATCGCGTAATTGATTTAATCCAGCCTGCATAATACGCGCGACATTGTATGCCAAAACAAGCATGATGGGAATAATCCAACTGGATGGGAACCATTCAGGTAGCTGAAAGCTTGAATCAAGCACATTCGTAGAATATTTAAATAAATACGGTACAGATATGAGAACGAGCTTAGCCAAAACAAGATAAAATATTGCCCATAGCACACGCATCTTTAGATCACGCCGCCCTACCGGCCACATATAGGGCCATAAATTGTAAAGTGTGTGCAGAGTCTTCCCTGTATCTGATGATACAGTTTTTGTCATTTCATTGCGTTTCATAAAGTCCTTACTTCTCTATCATCCGCACAAACAGGCAAAATACCCTCTGTGGTTATTTATAGATTCATCTCTTCATTACGGCTTTCAATAAGCTATACCTACCCGTTTTTTGAAGTTAGACTGTTTTTGAAAAAGGAACAAGAAATAATCCACTATACAATTTATTATTTTGATCTGTATTTTCATACCACTCTGCTGCAAATAAATTTTCAACTTTTACATGTTTTTTTTTCAATTCTGCCTGAAGCCATTTTTTTGTTTTACCAATCTCTTTAAGTCCATCATCAATAACTTCACCATTTTCTATTAAAATCGTCGATTTCTTTCCCTCTTCCTTTTTAATGACAGTGCAATCACCATTGGTTTCCAAACGAACAAAAGCAGCTTCATGTAAGTGACACCCTTTAAGACGTAACATCGTAATGAGATCATTAATATTGATCCCTAAGTTCTTAATCTTATCCATTTGGAAAACTCCATCTAAAACTAATGTGACATTCCGCCCTGCAATAAGACGACGAAAAAAAACTGAATAGCGTGCAAAAAAATTAAAAGATGTAATCAAGGTTTGCCAGATGAATAAAACAAGCAATAATTGAAGGCTACTAATATTCTGATTATAAATAACGCCTCCAATAATACCTCCCATGACAAAATTACTGACCAAATCAACTGGTGTCATCTGACTAAGACTACCCCGCCCCGTCGTTCTTAAAATAAATAAGAAGGCAACAAGACCTACAGCTAGTTTAAGCGCGATATATCCATAATGATATAAAAATTCCATCATATTCTCCTTTTTTATGGAGCTGCTGGAATAGAGACATTAGTGCGCTTTAGTGTCGCTTTATTTCCCACACAGTTATGCGCTCACCACTCTGCGGATCCTTACTGTCTTTTAAAAGAACCCCCTCGGCTGCAAGCTCATCACGAATTGTATCCGCAGCTTCCCACTCTTTATTATGGATAAGTCTTAGTCTTTCGGCAATGCGCTGATCAATAAATTTTGTATCAAGGAAAGTTTTTCTCATAAATAATGGGCAATCTATTTCTTTAATCCATTCTTGTCTTAACAGTCCTAATAAATTCATCCCATTCAGAAGAGCCAAAGCATTTCCTTCTTTATAAAATTTTCGCAAAAGAGTCAGTGCTTTTGGAGTATTAAGATCATCACTAAGTGCATCTATCAAAGTATCATCAATTGCTTCATTGTTTTTCATCTCACTCTTTTTGCTGCGAAGCCATTCATACCAACGATACAGTTCGCTGCTCGATTGTATTAAACGCTGTGCTGTCCAATTTAATGGTTCACGATAATGCGTTTGCAACATCGAAAAACGCGCAGACAAACCAGCCCAATTTTGCTTCATTTCATCGGTTAAAATACCATTAAACTCCCCCAAATTATTCTCTAAAACAGAACGAATAGTTATGAAATTGCCAAAGCTTTTCGACATCTTTTTGCCTTCAACTTGTAAAAAACCATTATGCATCCAAAAATTAGCCATTCGCTCCGTCCCAAAAGCTGAACAACTTTGTGCAATCTCATTTTCATGATGAGGAAAAATTAAATCAATTCCACCACCATGGATATCAAAAACATTGGCGGTCGGATCATCACAGGTTAAACCACCGCCATAGGGCGCTAATAACTTTGCCATTGACATTGCAGAACATTCAATATGCCAACCTGGACGACCTAAAACAGGAATTCCGCCCGGTGATTTCCAACCTGGTTCTCCTTCCACAGAAGGCTTCCACAAAACAAAATCCATCTCTTCCCTTTTATAAGCAGCAACATCGATACGCGCCCCCGCCCTCATTTCATCTAAAGAACGATTTGCAAATGCCCCATAATGGGGAGGATTTTTTATGCTACTTACAGAAAATAATATATGATTTTCGGCTTCATAAGCGTGCCCCTTTTCAAGCAACCTTTCAATTAAAGAGCGCATCTCCTCTAAATGCTCAGTGGCGCGTGGCTGACTGGTTGGCAACAGACAACCAAGTGCTATGGTATCTTGTTGAAACTGAGAATATGTACGTTCTGTTAAGTGACGAATAGCCTCATTCAATGATACGTTTGGATATTCGCTAGCTGCTCGTGCATTAATTTTATCATCGACATCTGTGATATTACGTGCATATAGAACATGCTCATTGCCATAAACATGACGCAATAAGCGAAATAAAATATCAAAAACAATAACAGGACGTGCATTTCCTATATGCGCATAATCATAAATTGTCGGTCCACAAACATAAAGACGTACTCTTGTCGCATCTATTGGTGTAAATTTTTCTTTTTTACGTGTTAGCGTATTATAAAATCGCAACTCTTTCATTTATTGACTCCATGGACGATATTATGCACCGATCCTTTTAGATGTATCTTATCTCAAATCATTGTATTACGCGGTTTAAGCTAAAAACTTGTATCTTTTATAGTAAATTCTTCTTACCATTTTCCCATTGTATTTACGGCTGTATTCATCGTTTATCATAAAAACAATCTATTTTATTTGATTGGACAAAAGCGTTCTATCATTAGAGATGCTTTCTCTCTTTAAAAAAAATGAGCTTAGAAAAAAATCTATAGGCAATACAATATAAATCTATGTGAAAAATAGATAGCTTGCAGGCAGAAAATCTTAAATTTTTAACCACACAAAGCTTCGTCAGTATTTTCAATATTCCACAATGGTTTCCTTACTGCCTCTTACGCCCTATATTTTATAATCAATAATTGAGAATGATGTAGCAATTAACTTTATTTTTTTACACCGTTCTCATGACAAAATTATTTTATCTTTACAGAGTTTTATTCAAAGAAAGCAATAAAAATAATGCGTAATAGATTGATGAACATCATTATTTTAATATTTCTTGTCATTTCAATACCAGCCTTTGCACAACAATCTCCACCTTATGAAAAAAATTTACTCCGACTAGCAGAAATTTTGGGATCATTGCATTCTCTCCAAAATCTTTGCGCGCCTCCAACAAACCAATGGTATGACTATATGAATGCACTGATTGAAGCAGAACACCCCATTCCACAAAGACGTGCTTATTTTTATGAAGCGTTTAATGAAGCGTATCGTGCTTTCTCAGAAAATTATCATCATTGTACACAAGCAGCCATTGAAGCCAATCAAAGATACATTGAGGAAGGAAGAATTTTATCTGAAAACCTCCTCATGCATTATAAATAATTAATCTATACAAAAAGTATCTCTCTCAATTTTAGCGGGATCAATGATACTCCTTTCACAAATGCGGGGAGCAATAAACCAGCTCTGAAAATAGAGAGACGTTTAAAGAATAATGTCTCGATACGCTTTTATTCGTATGAGCGTCTTTTTCCCCATACAAAATCGCTCTTTGGCTTCCTCCCCACACCTCAAAGGACGAAGATTTTTAACTAAATTTGCTCTGTAAACAATCTAGGTTCTTGTTGAACAAGGTTCCTCTTGGCTTCTAACGCATGTAATTTGCTGCATAGTTTCTACAAACAAGCCTAAGAATATTCACCACGCATTAAAAAAACACTTATGTATCAAAGAGGCTGACATACCCTATATCACCACTCTAAAGGATGGTATTTTACGGCATACTTATAATTTTAATCTGTTTACACCAAAGTTTCCATAAATTTAACAGGCTCTCCTTGTGAAGGTGTGACAATTTCACCTTCCCACATAACGCGCATACCACGGATAATAGTCCCAACAGGCCAACCTTTAACTTTTTGACCATCATAAGGTGTCCAACCGGCGCGAGAACCAATTAAGCTATTCGTAATAATTTCCTCTCGCTTAAGATCAACAATGGTTAAATCAGCATCAAACCCAACAGCAATGCGCCCTTTACAACTTATACCAAAAATACGACTAGGGCCATGTGAAGTGAGATCAACAAAACGTTCAAGAGATATTTTTCCTGCATTCACATGTGTCAACATAATTGCTGCTGTTGTTTGCACGCCTGTCATACCTGAAGGTGAAGAGGGATAAGGTTGAAGTTTTTCTTCAAGAGTATGAGGCGCATGATCTGAACCTAAGACATCAATAATTCCTTGTTGAACACCGTACCAAAGAGCGTCACGGTGGCGCGGCTCACGAATAGGCGGATTCATCTGAATTAATGTACCAAACTTCTTATAATCATCAGCCGTGAGCGTCAAATGATGTTGTGTCACTTCAATTGTTGCAACATCCTTATGTTTTTTTAGAAAATCAATTTCTTCTTCTGTCGAAAGATGTAACACATGAATCCGAGCCTTCGTCTCATGAGCAATTTTTACCAAACGCTGCGTACATTTTAATGCCGCAACTTCATCACGCCAAATCGGATGTGACGATGCATCCCCTTCAATACGCAATATTTTACGCTCTTTGAGCCTCGCCTCATCTTCAGAATGAAAAGCCGCACGACGGCGTGTATTCTTCAAAATAAGGCGTACACTTTCATCATCATCAACCAAAAGATCACCGGTAGAGGACCCCATAAAGACTTTAATTCCAGCCGCACCAGGAAGTCTTTCTAATTCAGATAGTTCATGAGCATTTTCACGCGTTCCTCCAACCCAAAATGCAAAATCACAATGCATTCGATGAAATGCGCGTTTAACCTTATCGCTTAATGTTTCTTCTGATGTTGTCAATGGATTGGTGTTAGGCATTTCAAAAACTGCCGTAACACCCCCTAACACAGCAGAATACGAGCCACTTTCCAAATCCTCTTTATATTCATTTCCTGGCTCACGAAAATGCACTTGGCTATCAATAATTCCTGGTAAAATATGAAGCCCCGTACAATCAATGACCTCACTAGCCGATGCACATGTAAGGTCGCCTATTTCAGCAATACGACCATTTGTAATACCAATATCACGCTTGCTTCTTCCATCATGATTCACAAGTGTTGCACCTTTAAAAATTGTATCAAATGTTTTAAACATAACCACGCTCCTTACATATTGCTCACTTATCGATTATGTAACTTTGAGCAGAAAGGCAAGAACCATGATTAAAAAACAAAATGCCATTTGCTTAAAAAACCGCGGGCTTATTCAAATTACAGGCGAAGAAGCAACAGATTTTCTACAATCCCTGATCACGACAGATGTAAAAAAAATCAGTCCACAGGAACTTTTCCCTGGAGCCCTTTTATCCCCACAAGGAAAGGTTCTTGCTGATTTTCTTATCGGAAAAAAAGAAGATGGTTACCTGATTGATATCAGGATGCCTTTAGCTGATACGCTCCATAAGCGTCTGTTGCTCTATAAGCTGCGCAAAAAAGTAGAAATTACACAACCATTTCAAGAGCTTGTTACAGTTTTTTTGAATAATGAATCAGATGCTTTAAATTTTGATTCAAGTTTTGTTGATAAACGCTTCCCACAACAAGAAAAAATAATACGAATCTATGGCAAAAAACCTTTTTTGACTTCAGAATATCATGACACATGGAATCAATTGCGTATCCGTTATGCAATTGCGGAAAGTGATCAAGACTATGAAATTGGCAAAGTCTTTCCTCATGATATTAATTACGATCAAATCAATGGACTTGCATTCAATAAAGGATGTTATATTGGACAAGAAATTGTTTCACGAATGCACCACCGCCGTGCAGTACGTCGCCGTATTTTTATTGTAAAAGGCCAGTGTAAATTAACCCCTCAATCTAACATTGAAGCAGGAACAAAAGTGCTTGGCTACTTGGGAACATGTATAGGAAATGAGGCTCTTGCTTTAATGCGTATTGACCACGTCAAAGATGCTATGGATTATAACATCCCCTTTACTGTAAAAAACATTCCTGTCACTATAAGCATTGCTGAAAATATGAATTTTACCTTTCCTGAAAATACTATAGAAAATACTCATGGCTAAAGCTGAATTATTAAAAAATGGAGAAGCCCGCGCTTGGCAAAGAATGCTCTCTGGAAGGCGACTTGATCTTCTCAACCCTTCTCCTTTTGATGTTGAAATTGAAGATATTGCCCATGGACTTTCTCGCGTGGCACGTTGGAACGGTCAAACACGAGGAGAGCATGCCTATTCTGTTGCACAACATTCACTTTTGGTTGAACAAATATTTCAAAAACTTTTTCCACAATCGGAAAGCAACGAATGTCTTTATGCCCTTCTTCATGATGCTCCAGAATATGTCATCGGCGATATGATTTCCCCTTTTAAAGCTGTCATAGGAAAACAATATGAACGCGTTGAAAAGCGCATCCAAGATGCTATCCACATGCGCTTTTCTCTTCCCGTTGATCTTTCTCAAAAACTTTTAAAAAAAATTAAACAAGCCGACCGTATTGCTGCCTATTATGAAGCGATTACGCTTGCTGGATTTAATACAGAAGAAGCCTTTCGCTATTTTGGCTCTCCCAATAATATTCTACCCGATGATCTTAATTTATCCCCCTATTCTACACAACACATTGAAAACGCATTTTTAACGCGCTTTAATGACTTGGATGCCCAAAGATTATAGACTCTTCGCATTGTTGATTCCTTGTCATTACAGAATCATCACACTGACTTATAATAATAATTCATTGTTTTTTCATTTTGAATGAGAGCTCCTAATATCGTAAGCTTCACTCATTTCAAATCTGTTTATATTGAATCAATCAAAATCATTCTCTTGCACACCACAAGCGGGTCTGGCGTGTGGGTAAAATTTTTTAAAGAAAGAGTTAAAATGCTCCTTATGAACCATCTCAAGTGCTAAGCGCTGTCGCAGCATTGAAAATTGGCAAAGTGTGTGATGATGCCGGCTTGCTCTCTTATGAAGCGTAAAGACGGGAGTACTCTATAAATTTTATAAACTTTATAAGGGACTTACCACTATACTATTCACGAACGCCGTCGCGAAATAGGTTGGGTACCTTAAGAAAGCTTTCTTTAAAAAAGCACGTGAATTAGCGACCCAATGGCGTTCTGTTTTGCATGAGAGGCGTGACTTCATTAAAGAAATGGAAAAAAGCACAGTTCAAATTGCATACAAAATATATTAAATAATGCACATTCATTATCAAAATAAAAAATGTTCTCTTGTCAAACCTTTCATCTTAAACTGAAGTTTATTTTAGTTTATAAACTTCATTATCCGCTGGGAAAGCGCGAGATGTGACATCCTCTGCATAATTCTTTATTGCAGTTTCCATCGCTTGTTCAAGGTCTCCATAACGGCGTACAAATTTTGGCACATGAGAACCATAGCCCAACATATCTTCCATAACCAATACTTGCCCATCACATTGATTGGACGCCCCTATACCGATCGTAGGGATAGAAAGCTTATCTGTCAGTTTCACCGCTAAAGGTTCAACCATTGCTTCTAAAACAACAGCAAAAGCACCTGCCTCTTCAATCGCTGCTCCATCTGCTTCAATTCTTTGCCAATCATTCTCCTTGCGTCCTTGTGTTTTAAAACCACCAAAACGATTCATTGCTTGGGGTGTAAGACCAATGTGCCCCATCACTGGAATGCCACGTTTACACAAAAAATCTATTGTTTGGGCTATATAAACGCCACCTTCAAGCTTAACTGCACCACACCCCGTTTGTGCAAGAATGCGCGATGCATTTAAAAAAGCTTGTTCTGGACTTTCCTCATAAGATCCAAAAGGCATATCAATAACAACAAGAGCTTTTTGAGATCCACGCACCACGGCTTTCCCGTGTAAAATCATCATATCTAAATTAACAGGAAGCGTTGTCTCAAACCCATACACAACCATCCCAACGCTATCACCAACCAAAAGGATATCGCAATATGGATCAGCAATCCGCGCAGTATAAGCTTGATAAGCTGTTAAAGAAACAATTGGCTGTTGTCCCTTTCGTGCACGTATTTCGGAAGATGTTATACGCTTTACGGTTTTATGTACACTCATTTTCCACCCTTCTCTTGCAATATATATTGATCAATCAGCCTTACCTCACCAAAACGGACAGTAAGGAGTAAAACCGCCGGTTTATTCAATGTTCCTTTAACCACGCATAAAGTTTCCATATCCCGTAAATCTATCGCTTCAATGATTGCACGCGTTTCTTGTTGTAAAATATCACGAACAGTTTTGCATAATTTATCAACCGACCGTTCACCTTCATGATAAAGCTTTTCAGCAGCTTTTCCACTTTCAGGAATAATTTTGGCAGCTTTACGATCTTCTAATGTTAAAAGCTGATTGCGTGAAGAACAAGCTACACCATCTGACTCCCGTAGAATAGGAACTCCAACGATTTCAATAGGAAAAGCCAAATCTTCAACCATACGCCGAATAATTAAAATTTGTTGAAAATCTTTTTCCCCAAAAAAAGCCTTATCTGCTTGGACAATGTTAAAAAGTTTAGCAACAACGCTTGTTACACCACAAAAGTGCCCCGGACGTAATTTTCCCATCAAAATACGTGATAATTTTTTCACTTGCACAATTGTATCATTTCCTAGTGGCCACATTTCATCGACAGAAGGAGCAAAAACACATTCAACACCTGCTTCTTTTAACAAAGCACAATCGCCTTTCAAATCTCTTGGATATTGAGAAAAATCTTCATGAGGTCCAAATTGCTTTGGATTGACAAAAATAGAAACCACTACGCGATCACACATTGCTCTTGCATACTGTACTAATGCAAGATGACCATCATGCAATGCCCCCATTGTTGGAACAAAACCAATCGAAAAACCTAAACGTCGTTCCTCTGAAGTATATTGGCGAACTTCAGCAATTGTCTTTAAAATTCTCATTTTCCCATTCAATTATCATCAGATCAACAAATTAATGCCTGTACACCAAATTGGCGCTCAAACAATTGTATCAAATTCATGCGCACTGACGGCTGCTTTATATCTCGTGGCTCCCAGACATGACGCATAAGAAAAAAACCCGTCAGTATAAAACCATTTATTATATCACTAAAATCAGCAGGACGAGTCGTTCTTTGTACAAGAAACTGTGGTAGAATGAGAAGCTTTTTTTTCCAAGGTTCTCCTGCTTCTTCACAGACAGCCCGACCAGATTTTGGTGATACGTAATGAAGCCTTTCCTGACGACCTGTTGCAGCACAACAAGATAAATCAAGACCAAAACCAAGTTCTTCAAGAAGCAGCATTTCAAAACGTACAAGCAATTCTGCATTTACAAATGGTTCATCAAAATTCTGCATAAAAAGGTGTAAAATATCATATAAAATGGGGTGCGGATCACGTTCGGGAAGAAGCCGCAAATGAAAAGCTATCAATTGCAAAGCATAAAGTGCTTCTGGTAGACAGATTAATCGTGCCGCATGTAAATCAAGAGCTTCAAGCCGAAAAAGTCCCAAATGTTCGTCTAAACGAGCCCACCATTCAGCCTCCACAAAATTTCCAGGTTGAAGAAGAGCTGCCATACGACGCGACCGCCCCCCTTTTACCACTCCCATATAACGACCATGTTCACGTGTCATAATCTCAAGAATAACACTTGTTTCACCATATTGGCGTGTACCAAGAATAACGGCTTGTTCTTTCCACTTCATTTTACTTTAATTATTTTTAAAAATCTTATTTTAAAAAATCCAATCCCATTTCGCGATAACGTTCTGGATCAGTATCCCAATTATCGCGCACTTTCACAAAGAGAAAAAGATGAACCTTTTGATCCATAATTTCCATGAGTTCTTTACGTGCTGCTTGACCAATCGCTTTAATTGTATCGCCTTTTGCTCCTAAGACAATTTTTTTCTGACTCTCACGCTCGACATAAATAACTTGATTAATTTTAACGGAACCATCTGAACGCTCTTCCCAGTTTTCTGTTTCAACCATTGAGGAATAAGGAAGTTCATCATGAAGACGAAGAAAAAGTTTTTCACGCGTAATTTCAGCAGCAAGATGACGCATAGGCATATCAGAAATTTGATCTTCCGGATAATACCATGGCCCTTCCTGCATCATGTTACTCAACGCATGAAGTAAATCCTTGCAACCAGAACCGTTTAGAGCAGAAATCATAAATGTTTGCGCAAACTTTACACGTTCATTTATTTTAGTGGTTAACGCTAGAAGAGATGATTTAACAACTGTATCAACCTTATTAAGAACAAGAACTTTTTCTTGTTTCATATTGTTTACAATATCTAACATCATATCAACTTCATCCGAAAGACCACTTTGAGCGTCAATTAAAACGAGTAGAACATCAGCGCTCTTAGCCCCTCCCCAAGCAGCAGAGACCATGGCTCGTTCTAAGCGCTTATGGGGACGAAAAACACCCGGTGTATCGACCAACACAATTTGCACATCATCATGAATGACAATACCGCGGATTAAAGTTCGTGTTGTTTGTACCTTATGTGTTACAATTGAAACCTTTGTTCCAACCAATTGATTAACCAATGTCGATTTACCGGCATTAGGCATCCCAATAAGCACAACAAACCCAGAACGCGTTTTCATAACGTCACTCATGATCATTTTTTCCTACTGTTTTCCATACACCCTCTCGTCGCAAAATTTTTTCAGCTGCCATTCTTTCAGCATATCTTTTGGAGCTTCCCTGCCCAATCTCTGAAGCAAACCCAGAAATACTGACCTCTACCATAAAAACAGGATCGTGATCTGGACCTGAACGTTTTATAACCTGATAATGTGGTTGTGCATTGCCTTGGATATGCGCCCATTCCTGTAATTCTGTCTTGGCATCACGTCGACCAGCATCCATTTTCTTTGCCCGACTTTGCCAATATTTTTGAATAAAAGGGCGAACGCTTTCCAATCCTCCATCGAGATATATTACTGCAATCAAAGCTTCCACGACATCTGCATGCATGTTGATAAGTCGACGTCCCTCAAAATTTTTCATCTCAAAACCAACACGGATCATATCAGGAAGCCTCATTTCACGCGCAATATCAGCACATGTCTGTGCATTGACCAGATGATTTAAACGAACTGATAATTCACCTTCACTTGCCTGAGGAAAAAGTTGATACAGCATCTCTGCAATCAAAAGCCCTAAAACCCGATCCCCTAGAAACTCTAGTCGTTCATAATTCCCCTGTTCCGAATCTTGTACACTCGAGTGTGTTAATGCCTTCTTTAACCTCTCTTCATCTTTAAAACGATGCCCCGTCAGCTTGAAAAGCTGATCAATCATGAGACGTTTCATCGTTGCTTCCTTGCTTGATAAGCGGCAAATCATGAACCGTATTTATGAAAGAAAACAAACGTTTCCAACGCACATCAAATGGCCAGCGCCAAATCTGCCAAGCACTTGAACCATTACTGATAGAAAAGAAAATCACGCTCGCGCGACCAATAAGATTTTCTTCTGGAACATAGCCTACATCTAAACGACTATCATCTGAATTGTCGCGGTTATCTCCCATCATAAAGTAATGTCCTTGAGGAACTTCAAAGACTTCTGTATCATCAACTTTCGGGATGAAAGCTAAATCAAGTGTATCATAACTGACACCGTTAGGCATTGTCTCGCGATAAACCTCAACAGGATAGTTAACCTCTGTTATATCAGAATTATCAATCTCCCCCATAAAGTGACGTGAAACAGCCTCATCATTAATATAAAGGACACTTTGACGGACTTGTATACGATCACCTGGTAGCCCAACAACGCGTTTTATATAATCAATCTTCGGATTACTTGGTAAGCGAAAAACGACCACATCTCCACGTTGAGGTTGAGATGCCCAAATCCGTCCAGAAAAAAGAGGAGGAGAAAAAGGGATGGAAAAACGAGAATACCCATATGCATACTTAGAAACAAACAGATAATCTCCCACCAACAAAGTAGGACGCATTGAACCGGAAGGAATACTAAACGGCTGGAAAAAAAGTGTCCGAATAAACGCTGCTAAAAGCAAAGCCTGTATTAAAACAGAAATAAATTCACGAATCCCACCTTTTTTTTCTTTTTTATGCACTTTATCTTTTTGGATCATCACCAACTGCCTTCTCATCACAGATATAATTTTTTTCATCATAATATTCAAATAACAAAAGCACAATCTCTCATGCCATCTATCCACGTGGAAGTGCTTCGATAATAATAAATGCCTGCGCCCAAGGAAAATCATCTGTTATACTAAGATGAATAACTGCATCATGATGAGGAGGTAATAACTTTTGAAGTTGTATTTGCGCACGATTTGTTAATTGCATTATTGGTTTACCAGACGGCAAATTAACTACCCCCATGTCTTTCCAATTGATACCACAAGCGATTCCCGTTCCTAAGGCTTTAGCACATGCTTCTTTAGCAGCAAATCTTTTTGCATAAGAAGAGGAGCTTTTTTTGAGATTTTCAGATCTATTTCTTTCAATATCCGTAAAAATACGTTCGATAAAATGCTCACCATAACGAACCAACATTTTCTCAATACGTCGTATATCAACCAGATCATTTCCAAGACCAATAATCATAAGATATTACCCGATCTTTCTTAAATTTATTTCTGTTTTAATACAGGCGATGAGCGCTTCTTTAAACGCCTTTTTTTTATAATCTTTTGGTATCGCTTTTGTTTAAAACGAACCGTTGCTCTGTAAACACCTATATAAGATAAACCACCAAAAACAATACCTAAAAGAGTTCCCCCTAAAATCATAGGACTCATAATTGTGTCCCATGCGCCTTTAAAGAGGAGAGAGAGATTTGACAATGTCAAACCATTAAATAGAGCACGAATTTGCGAAAGAGAAATCTCTTTGACATCGCTAAAAAGTGATAAACAAAAATACCCTACTTTATAATCAGCCATGACAATCAATAAAAATGTGAGTGGATTAGAAAAAATTGTCCCAATGATTGCGGCAGCAAAGTTTGCACGCAAAAGCCAAGAAAAAAATATTGCCAAAATAATATGCAGCCCAAAGAAAGGTGAACAAGCTAAAAAAACGCCAACAGCAACCCCTAATGCTACTTCATGCGGTGTTGCTGATATACGCAAAATACGTTTATGTATGTAGCAAAATGAGCGAGAAAATGAACGACGTGGCCATAACCAAAGTCGAATACGCGTTACAAAATCTATTGGTTCTCGACGACGAAAAAGCATATGACTCTCAATATACATCTTTTGATGATGAAATAATCTATATCATCCAAATTAATCTTTTTAAGCTTTTGCACAAAAAAAATATAACGACAATTAAATATTTCGACTGCCTGGTTTAATCGCGGGAAGAACAGAAAGCTCTGCAGGAAGTGCATCACTAGCATAAGAGGTTATCTCGTATTCAGCAAGCGCAATCAATGGAACTCCAACATTGACCTTACCACCAGAACGATCAAGGATACATGCACTAGCCAATACCTCTGCTCCTGCTGCAACAAGCGCTTCAACAGTCTCACGAATGGAAAGACCCGTTGTTACAATATCTTCAACAATAACAATCCGTGCACCCTTCTTGATTTCAAAACGACGCAATTCAAAGATGCCATTTACACGCTCTACCCAAAGAGAAGGAACACCAAGGTGACGTGAAGTTTCATAGGAAGGAATAAGACCGCCAATTGCGGGACCAACAACATAGTCAATTTTTCCCTCGATAGATTTTTTGATTTTTTCAGCCAATCCACGACATAACTTTTCCGTCAAGTCAGCATGCATGAATACTTTCGCTTTTTGCATATAAGTCGCACTATGGCGCCCCGATGTTAAAATAAAATGCCCTTCTAGAATAGCATCTGCTTGTTTAAAAATATCAATGACATCTTGTGTCTTCATTGCAAAATCTTTCTTTTTATCCATGAACCCGCCGTACTGTACTTACTGAACCTGCCTTTTTTAACTGAGAAAAAATACGATTCAAATGTTTTAAATCCCACACTTCCAAATCAATCATAATTTCTGTAAAATCTGGTGCTGTACGGATAAAAGATAAATTTTGGATATTGGCATCGTTAGCAGAAATTATTTGTGTAATTTCAGCCAGAGAACCTGGACTATTTACAACTAAAATATCCATCCGTGCAGGAAAACGTTCATTCATTTGGGCATCAATATCCCAGCGGACATCAATCCATCGTTCTGGCTGATCATCATACGCCATCAAAGCTGAAGACTGTATTGGATAAATAACGATCCCAGCTCCTGGCTGCATAATACCAACAATCCGATCTCCAGGTACTGCTCCTTCCGGTGAAAAACGTACGGGTATATCTCCACGGGTTCCTCTAATAGGCAATGCTTTAGATTGATGATTCTCGACCTTTGCATTCTTTTCATTTTCTGGAACTTTAAAAATCATACCTTGAGCATTTTCAATATTAAACCAACCTTCTTCCCCAGGCCTAAAAGATGACTTTTGTACCACACGGTGATCTTGATAATCAGGATAAACCGCTTTAATCACATCAGCGGAAAACAGCTCTCCACGCCCAACAGCAGCCAATACATCCTCTACATCTTTACGTGCTAAACGTGGCAAAACTTTCTTCAAAAGGTCTTTTGAAAATTGCTTTCCCATATATTCAAATGAACGCTCGAGAATACGATATCCTAAACCCGAATATTGTTTACGTACCGCTGCACGACTTGCTCGTCGAATAGCTGAACGTGCTTTACCCGTGACAACAAGAAATTCCCATGCTGCTGGCGGAATTTGAGCGTGTGAGCGAATAATATCAACCTCATCACCATTTTTTAATTTGGTCATTAAAGGCATAATACGACCATTGATTTTTACACCCACACAAGAATCACCGATGTCTGTATGGACGGCATAAGCAAAATCAATAGGCGTAGCTCCTTTAGGAAAAGCAATTAATCGACCTTTCGGCGTAAAACAAAAAACTTGGTCTTGAAAAAGCTCAAGTTTTGTATGTTCTAAAAACTCTTCTGGATTATCTCCATCAGACAAAGATTGTATCGTTTGACGCAACCATGCATAGGCATTCGTTTCACTTGATAACTTCACAGTCGAATAATTGGAACCATGCTCTTTATAGATGGAATGAGCAGCAACCCCATATTCAGCAACTTCATCCATAGCAGCCGTTCTAATTTGCAACTCAACACGTTGTCTTGAAGGGCCAACAATTGTTGTATGAATAGAACGATAATCATTTTGCTTTGGTATAGAGATATAATCTTTGAAACGACCAGGAACCATTGGCCATGTCGTATGAATGACACCAAGAGCACGATAACAATCATTCACGGACTCAACAATCACACGAAATCCAAAAATATCCGATAATTGTTCAAAAGATAATGCTTTACTTTCCATTTTGCGAAAAACTGAATAAGATTTTTTCTGACGGCTTTTAACATCTGCTTTAATGCCATTTTCCAAAAAAAGTTTTGTCAATTCATTTTCAATTGTGGAAAGCAAATCACGGTTGTGTTTCAATAATTCAGAAAGTCGATTGGTAATCGTACGATAACCTTCTGGATTTAAATAAAAGAAAGAGAGATCCTCTAATTCCTCACGCATATCCTGCATACCCATACGACCTGCAAGTGGCGCATAGATATCCATCGTCTCTTCAGCAATTCGCCGACGTTTATCATCACGCATAACACCAAGGGTACGCATATTATGAAGACGATCAGCAAGTTTGACTAAAAGAACACGAACATCATCAGAAATAGCAATAAGAAGTTTACGAAGATTTTCTGCTTGTACGGCTTTCTTTGATACAAGATCAAGCTTATTAAGCTTTGTAAGCCCTTCAACCAACTTCCCAATTTCAGAACCAAAAAGCTGATCAATTTCTGCTCGTGTAGCGCTTGTATCTTCAATTGTATCATGCAAAAGAGCAACAGCAATCGTTGCCTCGTCCAACCGCATATCTGTCAAAATAGCAGCAACTTCTAAAGGATGAGAAAAATAAAGATCACCTGATGCACGCTTTTGATGTGCATGCTTTTTCATTGCATAATCATAGGCCCTGTTTAAAAGAGCCTCATCTACGTCAGACTTGTAACGTTGAACACGTCCAACAAGCTCACACTGACGCATCATACGAGCATATCCTTTATCTTTTCACACCTCTAATCTTTATTGAACATGTCCTATCAATAAAAGACAAGAAAAATAATTGCTCCTTACATGACAAGGTATCTTTACTCCTGTAACATAAATTGCTGCAATTAATAATCGTCACTTTTTTCTGGAACAACCAAACCTTCAATACCCGCTAAAAGCTCTTCTTCTGACATATGATCAAATGAAGTACCTTCTTCTTGCGACGACGTATTAAAAACACTTTCAGCTTCACCTGAATGGGTAATAAATTCACTTGCCATTTCTGGCTCATCTACTTCCACATGCTTTTGCAACGAATGAATAAGGTCTTCCTTTAAATCAGCAGGCGACAATGTTTCTTCTGCTATTTCACGCAAAGCAACAACTGGATTTTTATCATTATCACGATCAACCGTAATCTGCGCTCCTTGTGAAATCTGACGCGCCCGATGACCTGCTAAAAGTACCAATTCAAAGCGGTTGTCAACTTTATCAATACAATCTTCTACCGTTACGCGGGCCATTTATGCCTCTTTCTCAAATAAAAAAATTTAATAGCGGATAAAGGAGTATATACAATAATCAAAATAAAACACAAGAAAAACAACACAAACTTTTATATTTTTTGATTAAAGAACTTATTTAAAAAAATTCTTGGAAAATTTAAAAATGTATAACCTATTCATGCTCGTTATCAAAATTTCTTTTAAAAGCATTCCAATAGATTGACTTCAAACAAAGGGAGGTCTTTCTTGACAAAAGACTTGTCTGGAGTCCTTATCCTTTTAAAAGGAATACCTGCTGTTTAAACCCTTTGCAATAACAGCAGTCTTATACATACTTTTTATGATAATATCTTTATCTAAAGAGAAAACTTTTTTCTTTGAACATCATGTGTATCGCACTCTTATTCATCGAATAAATTACTGAAAGATGACCTCTCTTTACACAATAATGAGCAATAAGTTTATATTAAACTTTCTTCTAAAAAAGTTTATTTATATTCATTATAGATTGTTTATCAAAACATAACCCGTCATATACGCTATATAAAGACTCACAAAATAGAAAAACGATTGATGCCTAACACCATGAATAGCCAATTAACATCACTGTGCCCAGAACCACCCCAAAATTGCAATTTATGTCCGAGGCTTCATCAATTTATCGCTGGCTGGCGTGTAAAAGAACCAAGTTGGTATAACGCACCGGTGCGCCCATTCTTTCCTTATAAAGGGCCAGATACAACACGCCTTCTTATTGTTGGGCTTGCTCCTGGATTACGCGGAGCAAATCGAACTGGACGTCCATTTACTGGTGATTATGCTGGGCACTTACTTTATTCAACTTTAAAAAAGTTTGGTTTTGCCCAAGGAACCTTTGAAGAAAGAGCAGACGATACTCTTGAACTTATTGATGCAGCAATTGTTAACTCTGTTCGTTGTGTTCCACCAGAAAATAAACCCACCGGTGCAGAAATTAACACGTGCCGCTATTTCTTCTCACCTCTTTTAACAAATCTTCCCAAACTTAAAGCCGTTATTACCTTAGGCACCATTGCGCACCATTCAACGATACGTGCCCTTAATGCAAAAGTTTTAGCTCACCCTTTTGGACACGGCGAAATCAATAACATCGGCAGATTACGCATCTTTTCGAGCTATCACTGTTCTCGTTATAATACAAATACTGGACGTTTGACAGACGCCATGTTTCATCAAATCTTTCAAGCAGCAAAAACATACTTAGATCAATGCTAAAACTGTTTTAAACAGCGCTATGAATAAAGAATATCTAGATCGCATCCATTAGCCATACCTTTTTAAAAGTCTTGCTTTCTCACGTCCCCAATCACGTTTTTTTTCCGTTTCGCGCTTATCATGAAGCTTTTTCCCCCGCGCTAGAGCGATCTCCAACTTAACGCGCCCTCGTTCATTAAAATAAAGTTTGAGAGGAACAAGTGTCATTCCTTCACGAGACGTTGCATTAAAAAAACGTGCCATCTCACGTTTTGAAAGTAATAATTTGCGCAAACGTCGTGGTTCATGATTAAAACGATTAGCCTGCGTATATTCAGGAATATAGCTGTTTACTAACCATAATTCCCCATTCTCAAAACTCGCATAGCTTTCAGCAATATTGGCATGATTAGAACGTAAGGACTTCACTTCCGCTCCCTGAAGGACAAGACCAGCCTCGAGATTATTAAGGATTTCAAAATTAAAACGTGCTTTACGATTGTCAGCAATTATTTTCCGTACGGGCGCGTTCTTTTTTTTATTCATGGCTTTGTCAATATCATTTTATGCTTTTAAAAGACCAGCATGACTGAGGGCTGCATCAATAATCTTCTTTGTTCTTTCTGTTAATGGAACAATAGGAGAACGCACAGTATCACCACAAAATCCTAATTTTGCAGCAGCATATTTAATACCTGCTGGACTAGGTTCAATAAACACAGCACGATTAAGAGGCATCAAGCGATCATTTAATTCTCGTGCTGTTTTATAATCACCACGAAAACAAGAGGCTTGAAGTTCAGCACAAAGCTTTGGAGCAACATTGGAGGAAACTGAAATACACCCCATACCTCCATGTGCATTAAAACCTAACGCCGTACAATCATCACCGGAAAGCTGCACAAAATCTTTTCCACACTTTTCACTTTGTTCACTAACGCGCTCAATTCTGCTCGTTGCATCCTTAACACCAATGATATTGTTAAAATCTTGATAAAGGTCTTTCATCGTTTCTACAGCCATATCGATAATAGAACGACCAGGAATATTATAAATTATAATCGGAATAGAAACAGCTTTGGCAATGGAAGAAAAATGCTTATATAAGCCAGATTGATTTGGTCTATTATAATAGGGAGTGACAACCAAAACTGCATCTGCGCCAGCTTTTTGCGCGTATTGTGCAAGCTCTACAGCCTCGCTTGTGCTATTTGATCCCGCTCCAGCAACAACAGGAACACGCTTTGCAACCTGCTCAACACACAATTCTATAATCCGCTTATGTTCTTCATGACTTAACGTTGCTGATTCACCTGTTGTCCCAACAGGGCTTACACCGTTAATCCCTTGTGTGATCTGCCATTCAACAAAATCACAAAACGCCTTCTCATCAATTGCGCCCTTGTTATCAAACGGTGTGATAAGCGCAGTTATAGCTCCCTTGAGCATGACAAACTCCCTATAATGTTTGCTTTTATTTTTTTAATAATCGCCTTTTATAAATTTTAAATAGAGCATAATCTTGCTCTATCATTGAAGCAAGATGAATTTCAAAAAAAGCCCCCATAAGATGAAAATGTCCCTCCTTAAATGTTGAACATTTCTTTAAAATAAGCCGTCTATATTAACGCGTTTTTCATGCTTGTGTTCTATAAATCCTTAAGTTTTTACAAAAAGCAAGGTCTCAAGGTCTTTTCTCTATGCGTGTATTTTCCACCTCTCTTTTCGTATCAACCTTTACTGCACTTATACTGGCAATAAGAATTTTATTTTCAAGTGCATACGCGCAAACACCCCTTTTGCAAGGGAAAGTACCAATCCCTTTGGTTCGCCCTACTCCCTTTACCGCAAAAGAAGCTCAAGAATCTCTTCAACAGACACACACAACATCACACAATACTGCTACACTTCAGCAACTGAAAACTGGGCTAGATGCACTAGCAAACAACAATATTGCAAAAACAATAAATCTTCGTAATTCAATGGAAAAACATAGCCTTGATCGTCATATTTTGACATGGGCGCTGGGGGTGTCAAACCAAGCTAATATATCCAGTTCTGAAATATTTAATGCAATCAACATGCTAAAAGGATGGCCAGGTATAGAAACGATGCAACGCAATGCTGAACGTGCTTTTCTTAACGAAACCAACGTCACACGCGCAATCATCCAAAAATTTTCTCATCACCCGCCCCAAACAGCACAAGGGATGGCTCTTTTCGCTAAAGCACTTATCGCAACGGGACAAACCACTCGTGCTCAACACGTTATTGCGCCATGGTGGCATAAAACACAGCTTAATGCAAAAGAAGAAGTATTTGTTCTTAAAAATGCAAGCGCTACATTAAAACCTATTGATCATTTGAAACGCATGCAGTTTATGCTGTATGCACATCGTTTTGATTCAGCAGCACGCGTTGCAAAATTAGCCCATGCTCAATCTCTTTTTAATGCTTTTGTGGCCGTTGAAAAAAATGATCCTAGAGCTACACAAAAATTAAAAGCTGTAGAGAGATCATGGCAAAAAGATCCTCTTTTTCAGTTTGCTCGAATACGCCATCTTCGACGAACAGAGCAATATGATGCGGCCGCAGCACTCATGATGAAAACATCAAAAGATGCATTTCGCCTTATGAACCCTCATTCATTGTGGAAAGAACAACGCGCCCTTTCTCGTGAAATGCTCGATTTAAACAAACCAAAAATTGCTTATCAACTCGTTGCAATGCACACTGGTATAACATCTGCATTAGCCATCGATGCTGAGTTTCATGCAGGATGGTATGCACTACGGTTTCTTCATAACCCTAAATTAGCAATGCAGCATTTTTCACGTATTCCTCAACTCTCTTCTTTACCTTTTTATGCATCACGTGGATATTACTGGATGGGACGAACAGCAGAAGCGCTAAAAGAACATCAAAATGCCCAGCAATACTTTCATCGCGCAGCTCATTTTGGTGCAACTTACTATGGTCAATTAGCCGCTGCACGACTCAACCAAAAAAAGCTTAAAGTTTTCTTTCCCAAACCAACAACCGCTGAGCGACAACATTTTAGTGCACGAAAAGCGATCAAAGCAATTCAACGTCTTGAAGCAGCCGGCTATGCTGATTTTGCTAAAATTTTTTATAGAGAGCTCGGAAAAAAAATAGAAAGCCCCGGTGAATTAGCTCTTCTGGCTGTTATGGCAGAAAAAAATGGAGACTATTATACCAGCCTCAAAATTGGAAAAATGGCTGTTTTTCAGGGGAAAAATGTCGGTGCACTCTCTCATCCTCTGGGAGCTATACCAGCTTCTGCTAATATTTCTGTAGAAGAAAAATCGCTTATCTATGCCATTGCACGCCAAGAAAGCGAATTTAATCCAACAGCCATATCAAAAGCAGGTGCACAAGGTATACTCCAATTGCTTCCTACAACAGCAAAAGCACTGGCAAAAAAATACTCAATCGCATGGTCTCCTAAAAAATTTAGCAGTGATGCTCATTATAATGCAACATTAGGTGCTCATTTTCTCAATGAACAATTAGAACGTTTTAATGGATCCTATATACTAACTCTTATTGGCTATAATGCGGGTCCCCGTCGAGTCAATGAATGGATAAAACGTTATGGCGATCCTCGAGGTCAATCTCTCGATAACGTCATTGATTGGATTGAACGTATTCCTTATACAGAAACACGTAATTACGTGATGCGTGTCATGGAAAATTATGGTGTCTACAAAGCAAGACTCACTGGGAAAATAGATATAAAAACCGACTTGCTTTCTGGTCGACGGAAATAATATGCCTTAACTTCCCAAATAGCATTTGAAAGCGTTGATAAGAAGTGTTTTTATTCCTTTTTAAATAGTACCATACCCACTTTCTTAGGACGTATAAGAAAGTAATTTTAATTGATTCAGTATTAATAAATTCGAAATGAGGAAACCCTACGCTATTTGGGTCTTTTATTTTAAATACAAAATGATGAATTATCATTATAAATCAACAGGTAGTACAAATAATTCATTTCTTCTCAACATAGACGACAATATCATAGAGATTACAAATATAGGAGAAGAGTGAAACAAATAGCTCATCCTTTTACTGTTGCTTATTAGTCAATATTCAAATCTTGTGAAACAGCATCTTTTAAGACTATTTTTCCTGCTTATAACATTGCTATAACAAATAAGAGTACGTTATTATATATATCGTTTGGATTATCTCTGATAACAGAAAGACAGACTCATTGAGTTAGAAAGCCTTAAAGACAAACAATTCTCTTCTGCCCCTTCCCTTTTCATTCGGTTCTACGACTTTTAAATATGTCAATATCTTTTAATGATGAAGATGAAGCTTTGCTTTTTTTTCTTATTTTTACATATAAGCTCACATCCTTCACACAAAACAGAGCATCCCAAAATAGTATGTTTTTCTTATTTATATTATTGTTTTATTTTAATGTTTCTAAGTCCATTTCACAACGGTGTATCTGAAAAGTACTTACGAAAATCCTCTCACGAATGGTATAAAAATCGATTAGACCTTTAATTAATAAAAGCTATAGCTCTATCATCCCTTAACTCCCAATGTTGCAAAAGCCCTTTCATTTAGAGCACTCATAAGAAGTATATTCACTGCTTTTTAGAAGTTTTTTATCCATGCTCCTCCTCAACTTGTATCATAAGTAAGCGGATGGTTTTGATTGATTCAACATCAAAAAAATTCGAATAAATTATATTTGAACTTTCATTAAAATTATAAACAATCATTATAAATCAATATATTATAAGAAAGCGCCCCGCATAAAAAATCAGCTAAATATTAGGGATACTCTAATTGTTTTATTCACTTTTGATGGTGGTGGTGGTGGAAAAGAACCAACGCGTCGAAGGGCTGCCATCGCTAATCGATCAAGTTCCGGGTCACCAGCAGAGACTACTACACGACTAGAAAAAATACTCCCCTGCTCATGCACCATAAATTCTAACTTCACCGTTCCTTTTGTACGATTGGTGCGCTGTCCCACAATATATTTTTTTTGCCTTTCTAATTGTGACTGTACCTTTGCTAACCACTCCATTAACAACATATCTTCAAGCCCTGCTGTCCCGCCGCCCTTGTTGATGGAAGAAGAACGTACCGCCTTTGCATTGGAGCGCTTTACTACAGCCTTTGGCATCGGTATTGTTTTTTTGATAAACGCTTTATGCTCCACTTTTTGAGGTAGGGGTTCTTCCAAAGGCTTTAAGTCATCTTGTTCTACTATATGCTGAGGTTCTTCCGATTGAACTTCATCCACGGATTCCAATCCTTCTGACTCCTGCTCTAGGAGATCAGACTGTAATACTTCTTGCTCTGTATTAATATCCAACTCTCTATGAATATCTGGCAAGTCTGTATCAACATCCGGATATACAGTTTCTTGCATAAAAGTCAGCATAATCTCCGACGAGAGCAAACCATTACTTATACCAGTACTTTGAAAATAAAACTGTGCTGCCAATAATACATGCAAAAAGAAAGCCCCAATAAATGCACCAATCCAAAGAGTTAATAATTGTTTCGTATTTGCAAAATTCATCGTTTCTTCTGCCACTATTTTAAGCTTAATATTGGTGTTCAATCTCATTAAAACAGGCTATTTTGAAATTGCAACTTTTTTCTTGACTGATTTTGTCATGTTTAATATGGTCTTCTAATGATTTTGTGCCGTTGTCAAAATCATTCCTACTTGGCTGGCAAGTTTTAATCAGTGAGTCCAGCCTTTTTGTATTAAAAAATTTCAAAACAGAGAGGGGATGTTTAAAAGGGTTATGATGTGTTATGCAAATAAGACGAAAAAATATCTATAAAAGCTGTGTAATTTTAAGTGCATTATCGGTCTGTATACCTTCATTTGTTTTTGCACAAAATAAAGATGGAAGTGCTGTCACTGAACTCAAACCAATCCTTATTAAAGGAAAAAAAATAGAAGATGCTTCAAATTCAATAACCATTCTGACTGATCGTAAGACCAACAAGAATATTGATGAAAGACAAATAACTGATGTTTATGATGTGAGTCGTCTTAATCCTTCCGTATCCTATAACTCAGAAAATAACAGTTTCGTTATTCGGGGTTTAGATGCAAACCGTGTTCTTACGACAATGGATGGTATTTCTCTTCCATGGTTTAATGATATATTCCGTGGTGGAGGTGGAAACACAACTTTTGATTTCAATGCTCTTTCTACGTTTGATACTATTCAAGGATCAGATTCTAGTCTTTATGGTTCTGGCGCCTTAGGGGGAATCATTGCGTTGCGTACCCTTGATCCTGAAGACCTGATCGTGGAAGAAAAGAATTGGGGAAGCCTTATAAAAGGTGGTTATAATTCTGTTGATAACAGCTGGCGCATCGATCAAGCTTTTGCTGTGCGTAATTACCGGACATTTTTACTTTTTCAAGGATCTTATGTAGAAGGTCATGAGCGCAAAAATATGGGAACAGTAGAAGGGTATGAGGAACGCACGCGCAAAAACCCTTCTCACTTTGATAAAAATAACTTGCTTTTTAAAATTCATCAATATTTGAGTGATAATCACCGCCTTGGTTTTACCGCAGAGCGTTTTGGTCATAATAGTAACACACATGAATTAAATTCGTCTAAAAGATACGCTCCAGGTTCCGTTTATGAGCAGGATAATAAACTTCGTGAGCGCTTTTCTCTTTCTTATAATTATAATGGTAATGGTGATGCAGTTCTTGATGCGTTTAATGGGCAGCTTTATTGGCAAAGGCAATCAAGTCGTTACGTTATGACAGGCGTTCGTGTTTCAGCTCCCAAAGGGGATTATTTGAGAGATAATTTCTTGCGTAATATCAATTATGGTTTCAATGCTGATGCCCTTAAAAAAGTGGATTTTGGCACTATAAACCATACGTTAAAGTTTGTAATGAATGTTTCGTCATCTAAATTTCATCACTATTTGTTAGGTAAAGACAATTGTCATATAAAAGAATACGCTCGGGGATGTCTTTTTGTTCCTGCTAATCGATCAGATTCACCAGACACAAATGGTTACAATTTAGGTTTTGTTTTTGAAGATGAAATTGGGTTGGTTGATGATCGTTTTCGTGTAACACCGGGAATCCGGTATGATTGGTACAAATATGTTCCTCAGAAAACACCTTCTTATGAGAAAGCACTGATTTCTGATAAATTCCCTCCAGAAAGAAGTGGTTCACGCTTTTCTCCTAAATTACGCGTGGAGTGGGATGTTCGTAATCAAGTAACGCTCTATGCTCAGTGGGCACAGGCTTTTCGTGCACCACGTATTTCAGAACTTTACGTCTCTTATATCAAACCTTCTGCTTATTACGTGAAAGGGAATCCTGATCTTCAACCAGAAACAAGCAATGGGTATGATGTTGGTCTACGGTATGGAAATGTAAATTTCGGTGGTTCCTTCAATGCCTTTTTCAATCAATATAAGAATTTCATAGATACTGAGGATAGAGGGCCATCAGAGGAATTTAGATTTGCGCGTCGGCATTACATGAATCGTTTTCACGTGCAAATTTTTGGTGTTGAGACAAAAGCTCATTTAGTTCTTAAAAATGGTTTTCATAGCAATGTTGCTCTTGCTTATTCACAAGGAAAAGATCTTGATAAAAAGGAGTATCTTAACTCAATTCCTCCTTTGAAAGCAGTTATCGGATTAGGATATGCAAAAGAAGTTTGGGGAAGCGATATTATCCTTACTTTGGCAGCTAAACGTGACAAAGTAGCCGGAGAATCTGATTACCAAAAAATTCCAGGATATCATGTCGTTGATATGACAGGGTGGTGGAAACCATTCGGTGAAACGGGACCTATTCTAAGAGCCGGTGTTTATAATCTTTTCAATACAAAATATTGGAATGTATCTGAACTTCCTTCAGGTAAAAGTTCAACACCAAAAGATTATTATAGCCAGCCTGGTCGTAACTTTAAGGTGTCGTTTGTACAAAAGTTTTAGTCACTTCTGTTAATTATTCGGTCAATAAAATCGTATTGATAAAAGGATTAATTATTGTGTTTCTATTTTCAACATCTTTAAAATTACAAAGATTTGGTAGAAAAGTTTTAATTCTTTCTGTTTTATCGTTTTTTGATTGCTCAGCTGTTGACGATAGAGTGTTATTTTGTGATAGATTGAACTCTTAAAAGAATTTAATTTATTGCCTTGGAATTGTAAAATTTGAAAGTTAGTTTTTGAGTTAAGTAACATAAGGTAAATTCATGGCACATACAGCTGAAATGATTCTTCGTTTGCGTGAAGAAAAAAAAGAAATGCGAAACCGCGATTTTGCGGTTTCGATTGGTATATCTGAAGCGGAGCTTATTGCGGCTTATTGTACCATTGGAAAAGCAAAAAGGCTACAAACTGATGTTGCTACTCTCTTGGAAAATGCACCTCGACTTGGAACCGTCATGGTCTTAACTCGCAATGAATATGCTGTTCACGAAATAACGGGACGCTTTGAAAAAATTGTTCAAAACGAACATATTCCTATCACACTTGGTGAAATTGATTTGCGTATTTTTACAAAACAATGGAAGTTCGGTTTTGAATATGATGTCGTTATTCTTGGAAAACCTACAAAAAGTCTGCAATTCTTTGATCAACATGGCGTTGCTATTTTAAAGGTCTATTCTAAAGATATGACAAATATGGAAGAGTGGAATAAACTTGTTGAAAAGCTCCTTCTTGAAGATCAGTCTCCTGTTCTTAACATTCTTCCCGTTTCTCTCCCAGCCCAATGTGACATAACAGAATTGGATATTGAGAGTTTTCGGGATCGTTGGCGGAAAATGACAGATGTACACCAACTTCACAAAATTATTTCCGAATTTAAAATTAATCGACATCATGCTGTAAAATATGTTGGTAATGAATTTGCCGATGAATTACAGGTAAATGCTGTTGAAATGATGCTTAACCAAGTCGCACAACAAGAACTGCCAATCATGTGTTTTGTTGGGAATAAAGGGTGTATTCAAATTTTTAGTGGGACTGTAAAAAATATTAAGCAAATGGGACCTTGGCTTAATGTTCTTGATCCAAGATTTGACCTTCATTTACTCACGTCTGGGATTGCTAGAGTATGGCATGTTCGCAAACCTACCCGTGATGGTTATGTCAGTTCACTTGAAGTTTTCGATAAAGATGATGAGATGGTTATTCAATTTTTTGGCGTACGCAAGGAGGGTCAAAAAGAACGTGAAGATTGGCGTTCTTTATTGAATAGTTTGCCATCATGCCAAGAAAACAGCAGTAACTAAGATAAGATAAGGTTAGACATGTTCATATCTCTTTTACATAGGTTATCAAACCTTTTTCTTACGTGTTTACTGCTCTCTCTTACTTGTTTTTCTAAACAAGTAATTGCTGAACCTGCAACGCGTTTTCCTGAAAATGCTCGAATTGTTTCTATCGGCGGAGCACTTACAGAAATTGTCTATGCATTGGGAGCCCAAGATCAACTTGTCGCCCGTGATAGTACAAGCGTCTACCCACAAGAAGCGCTCAAGCTTCCTGTGCTTGGATATATGCGTGCTCTTTCACCTGAGGGGGTTTTATCGCTTGCTCCAGAGGGTATATTGCTTGTTGAAGGAAGTGGTCCCGCTTCAACAATTGATATTCTCAAAAAAACATCAATACCTCTGGTGATCATACCAGAAGACTACTCCCGTGAAAATGTGATAGAAAAGATTCGCCTCGTTGGTCAAGCCATTCATCGGGAAGTGCAAGCCGCGGCGTTAATTGAGAAATTGAAGCGTAATTTTTTAGACAACGATGCGCTTTTGGCGAAAGTAACAACACCAAAGCGTGTTCTTTTTGTTTTCTCTGTGCAAAATGGACGCGTCATGGCATCTGGGACAGGTACTGCAGCTGATAGTATGATCAAACTTTCAGGCGCTATCAATGCTATCACCGATTATAAAGGATATAAACTTCTCAACGGCGAAGCATTATTGAAATCAGATCCTGATGTTATTTTGCTTATAAAACATGGTGCAAGATCAACCAGCATTGATAAGATTTTAGCCATACCGGCAGTTCAAGCAACAACTGCAGCGAAAAATCATGCCATAAAACAGATGGATGCTATGTATTTTTTGGGATTTGGTCCACGTACTGCAGACGCATCAAGAGAGCTTATTGAGATACTTTATGGTGCACATCAAAACGGTAAGAGCTGATAAAAATGGTAGACGGTACATCCAGGATGCATTTACCTAAAGAAAAAGAAGGTAAAAAAATAAACCGTTCAAAGCAGGGAAAAATTTTATTATTAAGCTTAATAATATTCCTTATTTTCAGTATTTTTGGTGGGCTCTTGAATGGTGCAGCAAAGGTTTCTTTCGTTGATCTCCTCCATGTGATACTTACACAAGATTTTTCGGTAAGTAGTAAAACGCGTGATTACCTCGTGCTCATCGACATAAGGCTTCCCCGTGTTATCTTGGGATTATTGATTGGAGCAGCCTTAGCTGTCTCCGGTGTTCTTATGCAAGGGCTTTTTCGTAATCCTCTTGCAGATCCCGGAATTGTAGGTGTATCAGCAGGTGCTGGACTTGGAGCAGTCTTAGCAATTGTTGTCGGCATTGCTTTTCCTGTTTCTTTTGCACCTTTTCTAGAGCCTTATAAAGTTATCATAGGTGCTTTTTTTGGTGGACTTTTATCAACGATTATTCTCTACATAATAGCAACGCATAACAGCTTTACCTCTATTGCAACCATGCTGCTTGCTGGTATTGCTCTTGGTGCATTAAGCAGTGCAGTTGTCGGAACATTGATTTTTGTCGCAAATGACCAACAACTGCGTGATATCACTTTTTGGAGTCTGGGCTCTCTTGCGGGCGCTACGTGGTTGAAAGTATGGCTCGTTCTCCCTTTTATCGTTATTGGTCTTCTTTTCTCTCCCTTTTTATCACGAGCACTTAATGCCCTTGCTCTTGGAGAAGCTGTTGCTGGCCATATTGGTTTCCATATTCAACGCGTCAAAAACATTGCTATTCCCCTTGTTGCTCTTATGTGCGGTAGTGCTGTTGCTGTCAGTGGTGGTATTGGTTTTATTGGTATTATTGTTCCTCATATTTTACGTCAACTCATAGGTCCTGATCATCGCTATCTCATTCCTTGCTCTGCTCTCTTGGGAGCAGCATTACTTATTTTTGCTGATATGTTTGCACGCTTAATTGTTGCCCCCGCAGAATTGCCGATTGGGATTGTAACAGCACTTTTTGGTGCACCTTTCTTTCTATGGATCCTTATATGCAAACGAGGAACAGACTTTTCATGATTGAAGCGACAAATATTTGTGTTCAGCGCGGAAAGAAGCAGATTCTTAAACACATTAATCTTCAAGCTAAAAGTGGTGCTTTTACCATTATTATTGGTCCTAATGGATCAGGAAAAAGTACTTTTATCAAAGCTCTGAGTGGTGAAATTCCTTACAGTGGAAAAATAACCTTAAATGGTTATAATGTATGCCAAACAAAAACTCATGTAATGGCAAAAATGCGCGCTGTACTACCACAATCAACAACGCTCGTATTTCCATTCTTAGTCCGTGAAGTTGTAGGGCTTGGCCTTTCTGTAAACCAATTTAGCATTGCCAAAGCCGAATTGCAAAATCTTATCCAGAAAGCTTTAGAGTGCGTTGACCTTTCTGATTATGGCAACCTGTATTATCACCAATTATCAGGTGGAGAACAAGCTAGAGTACAACTTGCCCGTGTACTTTGCCAAGTCTGGAAACCTGTTCATAATGGGATTCCTCGCTGGATGATATTAGATGAACCTATTGCTAGCCTCGATATTCAACATCAAATCATCGTTATGGATATTGCTAAACAATTTGCTCATTCTGGTGGCGGCGTTCTTGCTGTTCTTCATGACCTCAATCTCGCGGCACATTATGCAGATAACATGATCTTGCTCAAGGAAGGTGAGATTTATTGCGAAGGAAATGCAACTAATGTGTTGACAACACAAAATCTCCGCGATGTTTATCATTGTTCTTTAAACGTTTCTGAATTACCTAAAGAAGATATCCCTTTTATACTCCCTCAAACGACATCCTCCTATGAAATTAGATCTCTAGGCTATCGGCTTCAATCTAAAAACTAAAGTCCATAGCAAAATAAAACACGCAAATATTCAAGAATCTTTTTTATTTTCATATGAACTCCTTTTTGTCATCTGTCATTAAAAAAGAAGACCAATTACCCTAAAGATATTTTTGGAAAAAAACACCAGTTTAAAATCTTTTAAGATTTTACGTAACTAAAAACATGTGAAGTTTTGTTTTGTTATCAAACTGTTATATCATACAAATTTATACAACATAAACATGCGTTTTCCCACTCTTTCTATCACTTTTATCTTTATAAAAATGATTCAAGAAATACATATAAATGCCTTTGTTATAATAACGGGTGTATTATTATATCTTCTAAGGACCATATAGAAATCAAGTACCTTTCTCCCCTGCATAAAAGATTTATTTGTAGCTTTAATGGTAATGTTTTCTTTATAATACATATACTTTAGCTTATTTGTATAAATAAATATTGATTTACAATGATATTTTTACTTTTCTCTCTCTATTAAAAAATTGTTTATTGGCATATCACAAAGAATTAACCTATTGAATAAAAACTTTAAAATAAACTCAATAACGCTTTTTGTAAGCCCCCTAATGCAAAAACAATGCGGAATATAGGGATGAGGAGAGAGTATAGAAATAGCGTTTGTCTTCTGCTTCATAAGCATAATGATGATTCCACTCAAAGGGGAACTATCATTTACAGATAAAGCCTCCTACCATGGAATGCAAAGAAATGAAATCGACAACAAGGTGAGAAATATCTTTATAAGATGAATTAACTCATACAGGGGTATGCTATTTTTGCACAAAAAACGCTAAAAATATTGTACTTTTTTATGCCTCAGGTTGAATAATTTTATTACCTTCCCCTATCAAAACACCTTGTGAAAAAATATATCTCCAGATCTCTTCACGGCACAGTTTAAATGATTTTTACACATTTTCTCTATGTTATCATATAATTATAAAATAAATTATATCCTTAACTCTTTCTTTCAATCATTTTAAAATTGTTTTTTGACGCTCTCAAGTATTCTATTAACAATATAGATTTCCTTTTCATATGCATAGAAAATAACGCGGAATTGCTCCGCGTTAACAAAATTATCAAGGTGTATAGATTATTATTACTTAAACATACTCATGATTTTATAGCATAGACAACGGTTGTATTAACAGGGCGCGTTTCTGCCTCACCCGTATGGGAAAGAGTTACCTTGTGTGTATGTGCACCAGCAGAAGCTGTTCTCCCTTTCAGGGTTGCATTATAAGTATAATGATTCGGGAGTCTCCCAATATCACCAACGGGCCATCCTACCCCTTGATACTCAAAATTATGCGCATGCTCGCCTGCGTTTTCAATACTCCCAATATGCGTATGTGATTTTATGCTATCTTGTTGTTCATCTGCAAACTTTCTACCACCATCTAAACCCCGACCATTATCAAAGCCGCGTAAAAACATGCCTCTAAAATCGGGAACTTTAAAAGTTTTATTGCTGTCTTTTCCCCATTTATCACCTATTGCCTCGAATAACTGCGGATAATCTTCACGCTTATAGGCCTTACCATCACATAAAAGCCAACCATTTGGCACATTTTGCATAGCAAATGTTGCAATGAATCCAGAGGGGAAACTTTCTATCTTTGGTGGTGTAGGGTTTAATAAATACCAACCCTCATGCTCTTTTATTAAAACACCATTATTGTATACCATTTCATAAATGCCATCTGTTTGAAATTCTCCACCTTCTAATGGTATAACCCCCGTATCAGTGGCTTTATAGATAAGCTTTTCTCCTATATTATTAACAGTTATTGTTGTCACGCCAATATTTACACCACAAGCTTTAAAACGTATGACGATATCATTGTTGTATTTCTTTATAGGCGAAACTGTCTTTAAGGTAATTAATGTTGTTTTATCTTCCAAATTTACTATAAAGCTTGAATTAATAGATCCACCATTATCTGCAAGATATTCGCGCACACGCTGCATCATCGCCCTTGCACTATCATTAACAGAACTAGGCGGCTGTCCTTCTGCCCAATTAATGATACTATCTGAATAAGCATTTTCATCAGCCTTTAGAGACCAATCATAGATATTAGACATTTTAAATCCCCCATTATTTTCATAGTTTTTCTAACAACTTCTCGTTCTGTGCACTAAAATGTGCTGCCGCTGTTGATTGGTACATCATAACCACTGCACCATCCTTATTTACGCATTTTATCTCTCTTCACTCCTTCCAATTTTATAACCTAAATTCACCAGACGCTTTTCATAACATTAGTATTAATGCTTTCTCTTCTAATGTATAATGTAACCACCTCATCTGAGGTTACTTAATATCTTGTTTTGTTGCTTTGCTGTTGTTATATAATTATTTTTTCAATCTTGCATCTTGTTGCAAAATTTATAATACTTCCAAAATTTTTCTTATTATGGATTTCATATAACCATTACTGAATGTAATAACTTATCATCCACATAGAAAGTTTCTGACTTAAACATTATCTTTTTTTATTTTTTTCAATAGTTTAAATCTATCTCGTCGATATTTTATACCATATATTTTAAACAAAGAAATTCTGTCTTTTGGCTATCATTTGTATTAAAACTTTAAAAATTAGCTTCAAATTTTTTGCATGCTTCATTATGTTTTTATTCACATGCAGATACTTTGTTCTATTTTATTCAATTTATTCCTGAAATTGTGTTACAGGATTATCACCAATGTTTTTTTGAACAAGCTTTTGTTCAATCTAAATACATCATAGAGAATATATTCAATATGGCTATTCCCTCACGCTTTCATTGAACTGAAAATGAAATACTTTGAAATACTAAAGAAACACCTCACACCTTCACAAAATTTGAAGGTTGTATCCGATCCGGAAAAAATTAAAAAGCATAACCTAGCGCCCTCCCCCAATTTTTATGAACAATATCCTTGTTTTTTAAACGCCCCATAACCAACCTTTGCCCTCCCACACTTAGCATATCCCCCTCTATATATTATTATATGTATATTTTTTTTGCAAGAACAATAAATCATTCTAAATAACATCTTGCAATTATTGGTGTTCTTCTTAATTCAAGGCAATATTATTTTTATAATAAAGATTAGGTATTGTTTCTCGCTTTTATTTATCGCATTCTTAATGGGAACATCCCCCTCATGAAGAATAGAATGCCCCAAACAAAATATAATGATATTGCATATTACGCACTTTTTAAGAAATATTGCTCAAAATATACTCCTTTCATTTTACGACAGCGCACGTCAATGATACAATAGCAAGCCATTATAGATCATCAGCTTTAAGCTTTTGAAGATACAAGTGGAATCCATCATACATTTTGTTGGCTCCCACGTTTTGACAGCCTCACTCTTAGAATGTTCATTAAATGACATTTGGCTTCCTTTCTTCAAGTGCTTTGCCCCATACGCTCCCACTTATGACGTGCAAGGAAGTGTTTTTATACGAAAAGATATATGATGAGAGGATCTTATGGTATTCTGAGTTATTATTTTAATATGAAAAAAATCTCAATCAAAGCCATAAACTATCTACTTTTCCCTGATAAGCCGTTTTTAACTTTATTCTGGTTTATAAAAGCTTCAATATCATAGTTCATCACTTCATAATATCTATTTTCACTCTTAAAAACACACCAAAATCGTTTAAAATATATTTTTATGATTGACAATATAGATATTTAAGCCAACCATATTCGTATTAACAAAAATACTTCAAGTGGGAGGAGGCATGCAAATATTAGAATAGATATTGTATCAGTTTTTCAAAATAACTTTTCTTGAGCTGTATTGGGTTTTCTTTGCTACAAAGCAATACTATCCCTATTCATCTGAATGCTCGTGATTGATAATTTGAATACATCTCCATTAACATCGTAACTCCATTAACATCGCAACCTATTTTTGAACTCCGTGTCTATAAGGAAAAAGTTTGTGCAGAAAAATACTCCATCAATCAGTTGTAGCCCCTTTCCCGCTTCACGCAAAATTTATCAACAGAGCCTTCTCTTTTCTGATGTGCGCGTACCATTGCGTGAAATTTCACTGGCTGATGGCAGTGGTGAAAAACCTTTAAACGTCTACGATACTTCTGGCCCCTACACAGATAAAGATATGATCATTGATATTACAAAAGGCCTGCCAGCAATTAGTTTGCCTTGGCTCTCTAAGCGGGATGATACTGAAACTTATCCTGCACGATTAGTTAAACCTGAAGATAATGGATTGACTTCTGATAAAAACCTTACACCAGCCTTTAAGCAAAAACGTTCTATTTTACGAGCAAAAAATGGCAAAGCAATTACACAAATGGCTTACGCACGCGCAGGCATTATTACCGAAGAAATGGAATATGTGGCTATACGAGAAAATGAAGGATTAGCAGTAAAAGAACGGCAGAATGTACCATCAAATGAAACATTTGCTGGATCAATACCAGAAATTTATACTGCGGAATTTGTTCGCAATGAAATTGCTTGTGGACGCGCCATTATTCCACAAAACATTAATCATCCAGAGTGCGAACCCATGATTATTGGGCGTAATTTCCGTGTTAAAATTAATGCCAATATTGGCAATTCAGCAGTAACTTCATCTATGGAAGAAGAAGTTGATAAAATGGTTTGGGCCATTCGCTGGGGAGCAGATACAGTTATGGATCTTTCTACAGGTCGAAATATTCATAATATTCGTGAGTGGATTATTCGAAATTCTCCTGTGCCCATCGGGACTGTTCCTCTGTATCAAGCACTCGAAAAAGTACAGGGTATTGCCGAAAACTTAACATGGGATATTTTCCGTGACACCCTTATAGAGCAAGCAGAACAGGGCGTTGATTATTTTACCATTCATGCTGGTTTAAGGTTACCTTTTATTCCAATGACCATTGATCGTGTAACAGGTATTGTTTCACGAGGCGGTTCCATTATGGCAAAATGGTGTCTCCATCATCACAAAGAAAGCTTTCTCTACAAACATTTTGATGAAATTTGTGATATTGCAAGAACATATGATATCTCTCTTTCCTTAGGAGATGGATTACGCCCTGGCTCTATTGCCGATGCCAATGATGAAGCACAATTTGCCGAACTTAAAACTTTAGGAGAATTAACAAAAATTGCTTGGGAAAAAAATGTACAGGTTATGATTGAAGGACCAGGACATGTCCCAATGCACAAAATTAAAGAAAATATGGAGCAACAATTAGATCTTTGTCATGAGGCGCCTTTTTATACTTTGGGACCTCTTACAACGGATATTGCTCCTGGTTATGACCATATTACATCAGCAATTGGTGCCGCTATGATTGGATGGTTTGGAACTGCTATGTTGTGTTATGTAACACCTAAAGAACACCTAGGACTCCCCGATAGGAATGACGTAAAAACTGGTGTGATCACTTATAAAATTGCTGCTCATGCCGCTGACCTTGCTAAAGGTTTACCTAGAGCACAATTGCGCGATAATGCTCTTTCGCGTGCACGATTTGATTTTAGATGGCATGATCAATTTAACCTTTCTCTTGATCCAGAAACAGCCTGTGCCTTTCACGATGAGACAATGCCTAAAGAAGCCCATAAATTAGTGCATTTTTGTTCCATGTGTGGACCAAAATTCTGTTCTATGCGTATTTCCCATGATATTCGTGAGGCAGCTGCAATAAGAAAAACAAAAGGGGAAGGTATGATCGCCATGGCCGAAAAATATCAGAAAAATGGTGACCTTTATATGGAAATTGTTCCTCCTCAAAAAAAGAAAGTAAATAGTTGAAGAACATTCTTATCAAAGGTGCAGGTGTAGGCGGCTTAACAGCTGCCTTTATGTTACAGCAAAAAGGTGCTTCTGTTACTGTATCAGCCCCCCCTCATTCACCTATAGGAAGTGCTAGTTGGTATGCAGGAGGAATGCTCGCACCTTACTGTGAAAGGGAAAGTGCAGAACAAATTGTTGAAGATCTTGGTGTACAAGCTATACAATGGTGGCGTAAAACGCTCCCCAACCTTGTCATACAAAAAGGCACTTTAGTGGTTGCACCTACACGAGATAGAGGAGAGCTTGAACGATTTTCTGTACGTACGCATAATCACAAAACCGTAGATAATACAGAAATAGCTCATCTTGAACCAGATCTTGCTGAACGTTTTAACTGTGCACTCTTTTATGAAAATGAAGCCCATATTGATCCTCGCAAAGCACTTATGGCTTTAAAAGAAAAGCTTCTCAACAATGGAGCCTGTTTTGTTGATGTAGAGAAGGCTGAAAAAAAATTTGATATTGTTATTGATGCGACAGGAATAGCACGTTTAGGAAAAGATAAAAATATACGGGGCGTACGCGGTGAAATGCTTCTCGTGCGCTGCACCGATATTAAAATTTCGCGTCCAATTCGTCTTCTTCACCCACGGTTTCCTCTTTACATTGTACCTCGACAAGATAATATTTTTATGATTGGTGCAACGATGATTGAAAGTGACTTTGATGGTGCAATCTCTGTAAGATCAATGATGGAACTGCTCAACGCGGCTTATACTTTACATCCTGCTTTTGCTGAAGCAGAAATTATTGAATCTGGCGTTGGTGTTCGTCCATGTTATCCTAATAACTTCCCTTCTGTGCATAAAGATGGTAACTTTATTTCTATTAATGGATTTTATAGACATGGTTTTCTGTTGTCTCCAGAAATGGCAAAACGAGCAATGGAATTGGCATTGGAATAAAACATGCAAATATTTGTTAATGGTGAAACAGTCCAAACAGAAGTTATGACTCTCGGTCTCTTGCTTGAAGAATTGGGGTATGAAGGAAATTGGCTTGCAACTGCTGTTAACGCTGAAGTTGTTCCCATAGATGCACGAAGCCAATTTGTCTTGCATGAAGGAGATAAAATTGAAATTTTAAGCCCAATGCAAGGAGGCTAAAATTATGCTGAATCTTTATGGACGACAATTCTCTTCCCGTCTTCTATTAGGTACAGCGCAATATCCTTCACCAGCAATCCTTCGTGATGCTATTCATAAATCGAATACGGAAATTGTAACTGTTTCCTTGCGCCGTGAAACTGCAGGTGGAAAACAAGGTGGACAATTTTGGAAATTTCTTCAAGAACTTGGGGTAACAGTGCTTCCTAATACTGCTGGTTGTTATACTGTTAAAGAGGCCGTAACCACAGCCCAATTAGCAAGAGATCTTTTTAAAACGGCTTGGATTAAACTCGAAATTATCGGTAATTCAGATACCTTACAGCCAAATATTTTTTCCTTAATCGAAGCTGCTCAAATTTTAAACAATGAAGGTTTCAAAATTTTTGCCTATACAACGGATGATCTCATTGTTGCTGAAAAACTTTTTGACATTGGTTGCCGTGTTATTATGCCTTGGTGTGCTCCTATTGGTTCTGCCAAAGGACCTCATAATACTGATGGATTGCGTTCTATCCGTGCTTACCTTCCTGATGCTACTCTTGTTATTGATGCCGGCATTGGACGCCCATCACATGCCGCCATTGCGATGGAACTCGGTTATGATGCAGTACTGCTTAATACCGCAGTTGCTAAAGCAGGTGATCCTGTCTTAATGGCTGAAGCATTTTCTAAAGCTGTTCAAGCAGGACGTATGGGATATAAAGCTGGCATGATCGAAGCACGCAATGTAGCAGTCCCTTCAACACCAATCATTGGAAAAGCGGTATTTTCATGAAACTGGATCCATTTTACCTCATCGTTGATAACGCTGATTGGATTGAACGTTTGCTTCCTCTTGGTATCAAGCTCGTACAATTGCGTATGAAACATGAAAATCAACAAATAATCCGTCAACATATTAAGCGTGCAAAAAACATATGCAATAAATTGGGAGCACAATTAATTATTAATGATCATTGGGAAATAGCAATTGATGAAAAGTGTAATTTTATTCATCTGGGACAAGAAGACCTAAGCAATGCTGATCTTCACGCAATTCGTAAAAGTGGTATAAAAGTTGGTCTTAGTACACATGATGAACATGAATTGGATATCGCACTCTCTGCTAATCCTGAGTATATTGCACTTGGTCCTATTTATCCGACAATCTTAAAAAAAATGAAATGGATGCCGCAAGGACTAGAAAAAATCAAACAATGGAGAAAGCGGATTGGTGCTTTACCTTTGGTGGGTATTGGTGGTTTAACACCAGAACGCGCAGTGGGTGTTTTAAAAGCAGGAGCAAATAGTGCTGCTGTTGTGACTGATATTATCCTCCATAAAAAACCAGAAGAGCGTGTACAGCAGTGGATAAAAGTGACACAAACATGGCGTTGATACCTTCTATTCTTATTGTTGCGGGCACTGATCCAACAGGAGGTGCTGGTATTGTTCGTGATATAGAAACCTCTGCACATTTTCAAATAAAAGCAAATTTAGCAATTACTTGTGTTAACGTACAAGATGATAATCGCGTTGTCGAAATCATTCCAATGCGTGGAGACCTCGTCGCTGCGCAAATGCGTGCTGCCCTAGAAGCAAATCCAATAAGCGCAATAAAAATCGGTATGACGGGGACAAAAGCAATTATAGCAGCAATCTGTAACGTACTCAAAGACTATCCCCATGTTCCAGTTATTTTGGACCCTGTACTTGTCGCTTCATCAGGAGGAAAACTAATAACGGAAACAATCATCGACACGATGATCGATAAACTGCTTCCTCATGTTGATCTTTTAACACCGAATAGAGAAGAACTCGCTCTTCTTAGCAAAAGTCCATTGGCATCTCATGATAAGCAAGCAATACAACAAGCAAAAAAACTTTTGTCATTGGGAGCTCGCTCTATTTTAGTAAAAGGGGGACATGCAGAGGGGCCTCTTGCAATTGATAGCTTCATTGACAAAACTGAAGTCATAAATATCTCTACTCCACGTTTAAAAGGAACAATGCGAGGAACAGGTTGCATTCTCTCAAGCGCTATTGCAGCGCATTTAGCATTAAATGAACCTCTCATTTCAGCTGTAAAAAAAGCAAAAGCATATATCCACACATTGCTTTTAACCCATTGTAAAAATATTTTATAACGTCTTAGTATTTTCTCATATAAAAGTAATATTTATATATTTAAATTAATATATTTAATATTTTTTAATAAAAGTTATTAAAAAATATAATAATATGAAATTTATAATTAATTTTATAAATAAAATACTACAAAATTCACTTTAATTAAGTATTAAATATAGAATATAATGATAAAAATATTATAACACCACTTGCATTTAGTAAAAAAATTCTTTTAGTATGAGTGAGTTTATTCTGTTTAAAAATTTGAAATAACGCAATTTAAACAAATTATACATTTAAAGATGCACATAATCGCGAACATTCGCATTTTACGATTTGCCTTTTTTGTGAAAAGAGAGAATCCTATCAACGTTCTTATACATTAATGGCTAGCGAATACATTTAATAAAACTTGAAGGATAATTTTGTTTGATCTATAATCGCTAGATCATTAGAAAAAATAAAATGTTAAATCAAACGCCGTGCTCAATTTCCTATGAAGAACTCTTAAACTTTTATAAAGAAAGTGGTGCGGATGCCGTTCTGACAGATGTTCCTATTGATCGTTTTAAGCAGTCTGCTTGTTCAGAGAGAAAATTAATATCTGTCGTGAACATTTCTCATAATCAACAAGCATCTCCCAAAACATCTCCAACCGTAAAATTAGATCATCATCAGCTGCATAACTCTAGGACTATACAAAATGAATCCACAGCTATAGAGAGTGCAAAAAATGCAAAGACACTTGATGAATTAAAATCTGCTCTCCTTGCATTTAATGGCTGTTCATTAAAATTGACAGCAAAAAATACCTGTTTTTCAGATGGAACAGCAGGAAGCCCCCTGATGCTTATAGGCGAAGCACCAGGACGAGACGAGGATATACAAGGAATTCCTTTTGTGGGAAAAGCTGGGATGTTGCTTAATAAAATCCTCGCATCAATTGGCTTAACAAGAAATAATGTTTACATTGCCAACACTATTCCTTGGCGTCCGCCAGGAAATCGTACACCAACACCAAGAGAAGTTGCCTTGTGCCGCCCTTTTATTGAACGACACATTTATTTAGCGCGTCCTCGTGTTCTTATAGCACTAGGAGGCGTTGCTGCACAGTTTCTTACTGGATCTCAAAATGGGATTATCCGAACAAGAGGGAAATGGCATATCTATGAAAGCGAGGATAATATAAAAATACCTGTTATGCCAACTTTCCACCCAGCTTACCTTCTTAGAACCCCTAGTCAAAAGAAGCTTACATGGATAGACTTCTTAGAAGTAAAAAATCGCCTCGACAGCCTTTTGTAATTCTTTAATCCTATATTGCTTCTAAAATTAACACACCCTTCTTTAACTCTTAAAATACAAATGGGAAAAAACTATGAAACAGCCAATAACATCTATTTATCGTTTGGAAGACTACCAACCAACCCCTTACGTTATCCCTAAAACACAACTTTCTTTCCAATTAGCACCGACAAAAACCTATGTTACAGCCATATTGTCTATTGAATCCCGTCACGATACAAAAGAATTAACACCTCTTGTTCTTTCTGGTGATGATCTTACTTTAATTTCCGTTTCTATTAATGATGAGATATTAGCCCCAAACACTTATAAAGTGACGCCTTCACGTTTAGAAATTACAACGCCACCAACGGTTCCTTTTACATTGAAATTGGTTACGGAACTGAATCCTGAAAGCAACCGCCAACTTATGGGGCTTTATCTTTCAAATGGTGTTTATTGCTCACAATGCGAATCGGAAGGTTTTCGTCGTATTACTTATTTTTACGACCGCCCAGATGTTCTTTCTACCTATAGAGTGAAAATTGAAGCAGATACCCAAACAATCCCAATCTTGCTTTCAAATGGTAATCTGGTGGAAACAGGAACTTTAGAAAATAATCGCCATTTTGCCATTTGGGAAGATCCTTATCCCAAACCATCGTATCTCTTTGCTTTAGTAGGTGGAGATCTTGATAAGTTAGAAGACCATTTTACAACTGTATCTGGACGACGTATTGAGCTTGGTATCTATGTAGAAAAAGGAAAAACCGAACGCGCAACCTATGCAATGGATGCTCTTAAACGTTCCATGCATTGGGATGAACAATGTTTTGGGCGCGAATATGATCTTGATGTTTTCAATATTGTTGCTGTTTCCGACTTTAATATGGGAGCAATGGAAAACAAAGGCCTTAACGTTTTTAATGATAAATATGTTCTTGTCGATCCTGAAACAGCAACCGATCAGGATTATAGAAATGTTGAACGTGTCATTGCACATGAATATTTCCATAATTGGAGCGGTAATCGTGTTACCTGTCGCGATTGGTTTCAACTCTGTTTAAAAGAAGGATTCACTGTTTATCGTGATCAGGAATTTTCATCAGATCAAAATGTACGCAGCCTACAGCGAATTGAAAATGTAAAAGCATTAAAAGCGACGCAATTTGCAGAAGATGCAGGACCTCTTGCGCATCCTGTGCGTCCTCGTCAATATAGCCAAATTAATAATTTTTACACAACAACTGTTTATGAAAAAGGTGCTGAAGTTGTTCGCATGATACGGACTATTTTAGGTCCTACTCTTTTTCGTAAAGGCACTGATCTTTATTTTCAACGTCATGATGGACAAGCTTGTACAATTGAAGATTTTATTACCTGTTTTGCTGAAGTGTCTGGTCAAGACTTCTCCCAATTCATGCTATGGTATGAACAGGCAGGAACACCCAATGTAGAAATCGATAGTCATTATAGCGATGGTGTTTTAACAATTCATGCAAAGCAACATATTCCCGCAACCCCACAACAAAATACAAAAAAGCCTATGCTTATCCCTATCGTATTTGGCTTGTTAGGACCTAACGGAAAAAACCTCACCTATGAAGCGGATACAGATATTCAATCAGATGTTATGCTTTTATCCAAGGAAAGCCAAACGTTTACATTAAAAGGACTGCGTGAAAAACCCGTTTTATCACTGCTGCGAGACTTCTCAGCACCAATTATTCTACACACGCCATTTAATGAAAATGAACTTATTTTTCTTGCACAACATGATGACAATCACCTTAATCGCTGGCAATCTCTTAATCATTTAATGACGCAAGCTTTGCTTCAAAGCATTCAAGATAAAACACAAGAAAAAGCAACTCTCCCTTCTGCTTTGCTAAAGCTGATTGAAACAATCATAACAGATGAAACCTTAGAGCCTGAATTTCGTGCCTTCTGTTTAAATTTACCTAGTGAAGTTGAGCTTGCTCATACAATCGGTAAAAATATTGATCCAGATCGTATTCATTACGTGCGCAATCAGTTTCTCGCTTCACTTGCACAAACACATCAAAAACTCTTAACAAAATTTTATGAACAAATGCAAACCCAAGAACCCTATTCACCAGACACTGTACAAGCCGGAAAGCGAGCATTAAAGAATATCATACTGGATTACCTTTCCATTGCTGAAGCCAATCCAAATCGAGCTGCTATACAATATGCAACAGCTGATAATATGACTGACCGTATGGCCAGCATCGCTGTTCTCGTGAAGCGTTTTAATGAAAATGAGCAGGCACAAAATGCCTTAAATGATTTTGAAAACCGCTATCGACATGACCCTTTGGTTATGGATAAATGGTTTTCTATTCAAGCAATGGTTGCTGGCACATCAACACTCGAAAATGTTCAAAAGCTCATGCAACACCCGCTATTTTCAAAGGATAATCCTAATCGTGTACGATCTCTGATCGGTGTCTTTGCCTCTAACAACCTAACAGGATTTAACAGAGTTGATGGTGCCTCCTATGATTTTCTTTGCCAAATCATTTTAGAAATTGACAAAAAAAATCCACAGCTTGCTTCACGATTATTAACAACTTTGCGCTCTTGGCGACAATTAGAATCTATTCGGCAACAAAAACTTGAAATGGCATTAAAAACGATTGCTGCCGCGCCAAAATTATCAAGCGATGTTTCTGATATCATCAATCGTCTACTCACTTGAAACAAAAAAATTATTTTAAATCAATATGCTATAATATTTTTTAAAATAAATTCTATAAACTATTCGATCATCATTAAATCTATAAACAGGCAATCTAAGCCTGTTTATAGATCACGTTTAAAGTACTTTTTTCTTTTCATATTCCAAAATCATAAAAGTAAAATTATTTTTTTTAAAAAAAAGACTGGACAGAAGACTCCTGTTTTGATTCATTGCATTCGATGGGGTTACTATGAATATCGAAGCAGTTTTTAAATCACATTATTCCAGAATTAAAGGAACGCGAGATGGCTAAATTGGACGCATATAATGCGCCAAGGGAGGTGTATGCTGATTCAAAATCAAGCGCTCAAAGCCGCAAGGAGCGCACAGAGCGTACCAATCTGTTTTCTGGTTCTGCCTATCAAAAACTTCTTTTTATTGAACCTTGGCTGCGACATTCACTCCCATTTGTAATTCTTGCATTTCTTGTTATGCTAGCAGCAATCCGTTTCCTATCAATCTATGATTGGCGCAACACAATTGATAAAAACACGCATTCTACCATCGCTCTCTTAGCTTCTCATATTACCAATACAATCGACCGTGACATACTTGCCGCCACTCGACAAGGAAAAGCTGCTGCTCTTTCTCATAATCATTTACAAAATATCCTGACCAATTTTCGTAACAAAGGTTTTATAAAAACCAGCGCTGTTATTGCTATTGTCGATCAAAAAGGCAATGTCCTAGCTTCATCAAGTTCCGAGATTGTCTTAGGAAAACCCTTACAGAATTTTACCTCTGAAAGCATTACTTTGCAAGCTCTAGGAAAACATGCTGGAATCATGAAAATTACAATAGGAAAAGATATTCCTGCTCTTGCTTCCTTTCAGCAAACAGAAAATGGACAATATGGGGTATTCATCAGTGAAAAAATGCAACATATTTACATGGAATGGCGGAAAACTCTCTCGTTAAATATAACCATATTCATTGGAACTAGTGGCGTTATCCTCGCTCTTCTTTATGCTTATTATAACCAAATTGTACGAGCACGCAAAACAGATCTTGTTTCAGAAAAAATTCAAAACCGTATTGATATGGCAATGATGCGTGGACGCTGTGGACTATGGGATTGGAATATGGCAAGTGGACGCGTCTACTGGTCACGAGCAATGTACGAAATGCTCGGCTATGTCCCTCAAGATGCATTGCTCTCAATTTCCCAAATTAGCGCCATTATCAATCCAAATGATGCAAATTTTTTTGACCTTGCTCAGGAATTAATGAGCGGTAAAAAAAAGCATATCGATATTAACGTTCCTATGCGTCATGCTGATGGTCATTATGTATGGATGCGCATTCGTGCCGAAGTGACTGAAGAAGAAGAACCCCATTTGGTTGGTATTTCCTTCGATATTAGTGAACAGCAACAATTGGCTGAACAAACGGCGCAAGCCGACCTTCGTATCCGTGATGCGATTGAAAACATTTCAGAATCTTTCGTCTTGTGGGATGCTGAAGGACGTTTAGTTATGTCCAACAGCAAATTTTGCGAATATGCCGCTATTCCTAAACAAATTCTCCAATCAGGTATCCAACGTGCAACAGTCGAAGCCATGGCACGCCCTGCACTCAGTGAATATCCCCTTAAAGATGATGGTACTGGTAACTTAACCAGTATTCGCCAAACGGCAGATGGTTGTTGGCTCAAAATTAACGAACGACGAACCCAAGATGGAGGATTGGTTTGTATTGGTACTGACATTTCTGAGCTTAAACAACAACAGGAAAAATTTGAAGACAGTGAAAGGCGTCTTTTTTCTTTCATTCAAGAACTCAAGCGCGCACGAGGGAGTGCTCAACAACGCGCAACAGAAGTTGAAAAACTTAATAAAAGTTTGAAAGCAGAAAAAGAACGCGCCGAAAGTGCTAATAAGGCTAAATCAGAATTTTTAGCCAATATGTCTCATGAATTGCGCACGCCTCTGAATGCTATTCTTGGTTTTTCAGACATCATGTTGCAATCAACTTTTGGCCCTCTTGGCTCACAACGCTATAAGGAATATATGCATGATATTTACAATTCAGGAACCCATCTTCTAACCCTTATCAATGACATTCTTGATATGTCAAAAATCGAAGCAGGAAGATTTACGCTTGATTGTAAAAATACCGATCTTGAGCCCATCATTAGTGAAGCAGTACGAACACTAACGCCTCAAGCTCAAGAAAAAAATATTGTTGTTACAACAAACATTACCCCAGAACTTCATGCTGAAGTTGATGGTCGTGCAATGAAACAGATTTTCCTTAATCTCATCTCTAATGCCGTTAAATTTACGCCTTCTGGCGGAAATATTGATGTCTGCGCTTTCAAGAAAAAAAATAACCTTATTTTTAAAATTACAGATACAGGTGTCGGTATTCCCCAATCAGCAATTAAAAAACTTGGGCAACCTTTTGAACAAGTTGAAAATCAGCTTACTAAGTCTCATACAGGCTCAGGTCTTGGATTAGCCATTTCACGCTCCTTGCTAGAACTCCACAAAGGAAAACTTGAAATTACTTCAAAAGAAATGAAAGGAACAACTGTAACGATTATAATGCCCATCACACAAAGTTAAATTTCTCCATTTTGTTCTCGTTGTAGTAAAATCTGTTTCCGTTTGTCCCCCCAACGATACCCTGAAATAAAACCATTTTTACGCACAACACGATGACAAGGAATGATAACAGCCAATTCGTTACGTGCACAGGCATTAGCAACGGCACGAAAAGCTTTCGGCATACCAATACGGCACGCTAAGATCTCATAGGAAATTGTTTCACCACATGGTATATCACATAATACTGCCCATACTTGTCGTTGAAAAACTGTACCATTTATATCTAAGGGAAAATTATATTTTTTTACCAGCTTAGGTGTTTCTATCATGGCTATAATATGGGCAACTTCTCTCTTAAATGTATTATCACCTACAACTTGTTGTGCATCACCAAAGCGTATCGTAAACTCCTGTAATAATTGCTCTATAGTATCTCCTAACGCTATATGACAAATCCCTTTTTGAGACCTAGCCACCAAAAGTTTCCCTATTGATACATCTTTCAAACAGAATACTCTTGTTTGGGAAATGTTTAGCATTTTAGCCTTCTTTATATTTTAAATAAGTCTTGAACATCATCCATAAAGTAAAAGGAGAGTATTCACTCTCTTTTAAAAACAAATAAAATCATTCTGAAATGATCTCCTTAGCCATTGTATTAAAATACACTCTCATCCTTTTATGAAACGGACACATCTATAGATTGACGTTCCCTACCCTAAAACAGAAACTTCGACCAGAGCTGATTTATCAACAATCTTGCTATTTATCTAACAGATTCCAACTGAAACCATTTGATATAGTTTATTTCATAAGCTCTCTACAGACAAATCTTGTCCTGAATTTTATCATATACTAACAAAAAATACCTTAATGTGGTAAATTTTCATACCTTATATCACAGCTCTAAACGGCAGTATTTTACAGAACAACACGATAAGCTTTCCACTTCATTTTACGAAATCCCATTGAACCATAAATAATGGCTTATGTTTTACAAGCAATAGAAAAAGCGCGTGCTCTCTTAGGCAAAAAATGTCATAAAACACAAAATATACCGGCAATGGATTGGAAAGATGTTCCGGCTTTTTATGCTCCACGTATGCTTGAATATTCTAATTTGTTAGAGCACTGTTATTATTTTTTTATCAAAGGTCATACTTTTGATAGACTGACGAGATGACTCAACTCAAAAAGGAAATTTATCTTCAATTTTATGAAAAAAAGCATGGAAAAGGTATTTTAATGCTTACTTTCTTTGTCACTTAACTTATAAAATGATTGTAGCCTCAGAACTGAAATATTTTGCCCGCAACAATCGCACATAGATATTTGTCATAGGAAAAAGTCATGCCCAAACGCACAGATATAAAATCTATTCTTATCATCGGAGCAGGACCTATTATCATTGGTCAGGCATGTGAATTTGATTATTCAGGCACTCAAGCCTGTAAAGCATTAAAAGAAGAAGGTTACCGAATTATTTTGGTAAATTCTAATCCTGCCACGATTATGACAGATCCAGATCTAGCTGATGCAACTTATATAGAGCCCATTACTCCTGAAATAGTTGCCAAAATTATTGCCCACGAGCGTCCCGATGCCCTTTTACCCACTATGGGAGGACAAACAGCCCTCAATACTGCTTTATCATTAAAGCGTATGGGTATTTTAGACCGCTATCATGTTGAAATGATAGGAGCCAATGCTGATGCTATTGATAAAGCTGAAGATCGTGCTTTATTCCGCCAAGCGATGGCAAAAATCGGTTTGGAAACGCCACGCTCTATGTTAGCCAATGCAACAGAACTGAAAGAAGAAAATCGCCAACAACACGCAAAAACGTGTGCTGAACTTAAAGCAAAGCTTTCTGGTGCTGCGCTTGACAAAGCACTCGAAGAACTTGAGCGCAACTGGCGACATACCGAAGCTGATCGCAAACAACATTATATCGCTCATGCAACAGCAAAAGCAGTTCAAGCTCTTGATGTTGTTGGGCTTCCAGCTATTATTCGTCCTTCATTCACCCTTGGTGGAACTGGTGGTGGAATCGCTTATAACCGCTCTGAATTCTATGAAATTATTGAACGTGGGCTTGAAGCTTCACCAACAACAGAAGTATTAATTGAAGAAAGTGTTTTAGGGTGGAAAGAATATGAGATGGAAGTTGTTCGTGATAAGAACGACAATTGTATCATCGTTTGTTCTATTGAAAACATTGATCCGATGGGGATTCATACCGGTGATTCGATCACTGTAGCACCTGCTCTCACCTTAACCGATAAAGAATATCAATGTATGCGCAATGCCTCGATTGCTGTTTTGCGTGAAATTGGTGTTGAAACGGGGGGATCCAATGTACAGTTTGCTGTCAATCCTGAAAATGGGCGCCTCATTGTTATTGAAATGAATCCGCGTGTTTCTCGCTCTTCAGCGCTTGCCTCAAAAGCAACGGGGTTTCCCATTGCTAAAGTAGCGGCTAAACTGGCTGTTGGTTATACTCTTGATGAATTAAAAAATGATATCACGGGTGGTGCAACACCAGCATCATTTGAACCTTCTATTGACTATATTGTGACAAAAATTCCTCGTTTTGCGTTTGAAAAATTTCCCGGTTCATCACCCGTCCTCACAACTGCGATGAAATCTGTAGGAGAAGTCATGGCAATTGGACGTACTTTTCAAGAATCGTTACAAAAAGCACTCCGTGGACTTGAAACAGGGCTTACAGGTCTTGATGAAATTGTGATTCCAGAGCATGCTGAAGGTGATGAAAAAAGTTCTATACGCTCCGCCATTGCCATACCAAGCCCTGATCGTCTACGCTATATTGCTCAAGCCATGCGCACAGGCTTACCCTTAAACGAGATTCACCAAATTAGCAAAATTGATCCGTGGTTTTTAGAACAAATAGCCTCCATCATTGAAATGGAGCAGCGTATCCGCATTCATGGATTACCCCAAGACGCAGATAACTTACGTATGTTAAAAGCTATGGGCTTTTCAGATGCGCGATTAGCCTCCCTTACAGGGAAAGAACCCGATTATATCGCAGCTTTACGCAAATCACTGAATGTTAAACACGTCTTCAAACGGATTGATACTTGTGCCGCTGAATTTTCTTCTCCTACAGCCTATATGTATTCAACATATGAAGTTCCCTTTGCAGGTGTAGAGCACTCGGAAGCACACGTTTCTGAACGCAAAAAAATTGCTATTTTAGGCGGTGGACCAAACCGCATTGGGCAAGGTATTGAATTTGATTACTGTTGCTGCCACGCTGCTTTTGCACTGCGTGATGCAGGATTTGAAGCGATTATGATTAACTGTAATCCTGAAACAGTTTCAACCGACTATGATACCTCTGATCGCCTTTACTTTGAATCTTTAACAACAGAAGACGTTATCGCTATTTTAGAAGCAGAACAGGAAAAAGGAGATTTGGTTGGAGTCATCGTCCAATTTGGCGGACAAACACCCTTGAAATTGGCAAGCGCTCTAGAAAAACACAACATCCCCATCCTAGGTACTTCACCTGACGCTATCGACTTAGCAGAAGATAGAGATCGCTTTCAAAAACTGTTATTTAAACTTAATTTAACACAACCTCAAAATGGTATTGCCCACTCCATTGAACAAGCGCGCCTCATTGCCCACGAACTAGGCTTCCCCTTGGTTGTACGTCCCTCTTATGTTTTAGGAGGACGTGCTATGCAAATTATCCGTGATGAACGTAGCTTACAAAATTATTTACTTGAGAGTGTCCCCGAATTAATTTCAGAAGATATCAAAGTCCGTTATCCTAACGACACAACAGGACAAATCAATATATTGCTTGGTAAAAATCCGCTTCTCTTTGATACCTATTTAACAGAAGCAATTGAAGTAGACGTCGATTGTTTATGTGATGGCAAAGAAACACTAATCGTTGGTATTATGGAACATATTGAAGAAGCTGGTATCCACTCTGGTGATTCAGCATGTTCTCTACCAGTCCATACGCTCTCAAATAAAATAGTTACTGAATTAGAGCGCCAAACCAAAGCATTAGCACAAGCACTTCATGTTCGCGGCTTAATGAATGTACAATATGCTATAAAAGATGACACCATTTATGTCTTAGAAGTCAATCCCCGTGCTTCACGTACTGTCCCATTTGTTGCAAAAACGATTGGTCGCCCTATTGCTAAAATGGCTGCACGTATTATGGCAGGAGAAACGCTTCATGATGCTCTTCAAGCTTATGGTGGATTACCTTCTTTGCAAAAAAAACAACATATTGCCGTCAAGGAAGCAGTATTTCCTTTTGCTCGTTTTTCAGGTGTTGATACACTTCTTGGTCCAGAAATGCGCTCAACCGGTGAAGTTATGGGACTTGACTATGAATTTTCGCTTGCTTTTGCTAAAGCCCAACTTGGAGCTGGTGTAAAACTCCCTAAAGAGGGAACTTTGTTCGTTTCTGTAAGGGATGAAGATAAAAAACGCATCTTAAATCCTGTAAAACGTTTAACTGAGCTTGGCTTTTCTGTTGTCGCCACAAGTGGAACACAAAAATTTCTCACCGAACACCACGTTGAAGCAAAAAAAATCAACAAAGTTCTAGAGGGACATCCCCATATTGAAGACGCTATTCGTAATCGCCAAATTCAATTAATTTTTAATACAACTAGCACTGCCAGTGCCATCTCAGACTCAAAATCATTACGTTATGCAGCACTCATGCAAAATGTTCCCTATTATACAACAATAGCTGGAGCCGAAGCCGTCGTAGAAGCGATCAAAGCACTCAAAAAAAGGCACCTTGAGGTACGTTCACTACAAAGTTATTTTAGTTGAATTTTTTTCTACTTAGCAAAATGTACACTGTTTTCTTATTTTTTCTTTATATAAAAATTGATTAAGACTTGCTTTTTGTTCTAAAAACTTTTATAGAGGTTTCATCGAATTTTCGGTTACGTGACTTTCTTTCCTGTGCAATCTGCACTTTCGGCGAAACTTCTCCCACCTAATTTCGATCTACAACCGTATTGAAGAAATGAAAGCTTCAATGCTCAATATAATTATATATTCTAAGGAGTTTCCTATGTCTACAGGAACAGTTAAGTGGTTTAATACAACAAAAGGTTTCGGATTCATTCAGCCTAGCGATGGTAGTGCAGATGTATTTGTACACATTTCTGCCGTCGAGCGTTCAGGTCTAAACAGTCTTAATGAAGGGCAAAAAATCTCTTATGATGTTCTTCAAGATCGTCGTTCAGGAAAATTTGCCGCTGGTAACCTTGCAGCACTTTAAAGTTTAAATTCTGCAATATTTTATTTAGAAATCTTCGTCTGTAAAGACGAAGATTTTTTTATTTTGTATAAAGCATTATTTTACCTTGTTAAAATAAAAGACTGCTTATCTCCTTTGCACAATTTATCAAACCTCTCTTATACTTCCTCAAAAACTTTCATAAAATCTACGAAGAGATTATCTTGTAAAAGATCTCAAAAAAGAAGAATATAAAGCCCGTGTAAGAGTATTTTGGAAGTTTTTTATTGCATACAATATAATCTCTTATAGAATATCCTTAAAGCAATAACCATTTGTTGATATAATATAAGGATTTAAAATTATGGCTTTTATTGCCGACAAACTGTCTCGTATCAAACCTTCTGCAACAATTGCTGCTTCTCAAAAGGCCCGTCATTTAAAAGCATTAGGGCGAAATGTTATTGCTTTAAGTGCTGGAGAGCCAGACTTTGATACCCCAGACAACATCAAAAACGCGGCTATTGAAGCTATTCGAAGGGGAGAAACAAAATACCCTCCCATATCTGGAATTCCAGAATTGCGCCAAGCAATTTCTGCAAAGTTTAAAAGAGAAAATAACCTTCTTTACCAACCAGAACAAATTATTGTTGGTACCGGTGGAAAACAAATTCTCTTTAATGCATTCATGGCAACTTTGAATAAAGGAGATGAGGTCATCATTCCATCCCCTTATTGGGTTAGTTATCCAGAAATGGTCGCACTCAACGATGGTACGCCTGTCTTTTTAGAAACAAAAGCCGAATTTTCTTATAAACTCCAACCACAAGAGCTAGAAGCTGCCATTACCCCCAAAACCAAATGGTTCATCTTTAACTCTCCTTCAAATCCATCAGGTGCCGCTTATACACATAATGAATTGAAAAAACTTACAGATGTTTTAGTAAAATATCCTCATGTTTATATCCTTTCCGATGATATATATGAACATCTCACATATGAGGGTTTTACCTTTGTGACTCCAGCTCAAGTAGAACCAGCGCTTTATGAGCGTACACTCACAATGAATGGTGTTTCTAAAGCCTATTCGATGACGGGATGGAGAATCGGTTATGCAGGCGGACCACAAGAATTAATTAAAGCCATGGATACCATTCAAGGACAGCAAACATCTGGAACAAGTGTCATTTCACAATGGGCTGCGGTTGAAGCACTCAACGGACCACAAGACTTTATTGCTAAAAATAAAAGTATTTTTCAAGCACGCCGTGATCTCGTTGTCTCCATGCTAAATCAAGCTCTTGGCATTTACTGTCCAACGCCTGAGGGTGCTTTTTATGTTTATCCTTCTTGCACCGGACTTATTGGAAAGAAAACACCCAATGGTCAACGTATTACGAATGATGAAGACTTTGCCATAGCGCTTCTAGAAACAGAAGCTGTTGCTGTCGTCCAAGGATCTGCTTTTGGACTTGGATCAACTTTTCGTATTTCTTATGCAACATCAGAAGAATTACTTGAAAAAGCTTGTATACGTATACAGCGTTTTTGCAACAGTTTAATTTAAAATTTTTAATATCATCTCTTGTGATTGTTTTTTGCCGAATGTTAGTATATCCGAGAAAATATCTGAAACTGTGTCATGGTCTAAATCTATCGATTCAGCAAAAATATCTATGAATAAACACAAAAATAGATGCTGTAGATAAAGATCAAAAAAATTTAGCTATCAAATAAATGAATCGGTCTATTATCATAAGAGATGACAAGCCTATTCTGCTTTCTCCATTCAATTTATAACTCTAAAAAAGACCGAGCACTTTTAAACACAATTGCCCTTATAATCAAAGGCCCTTACAATAAAATCTCTTCTATTTCTCAGCTTCTTCTTCGTCCTAAAACGAAGAAGAAGCCACCTCCCATCGTTGTGTAAACAATCTAGTTTCCTTTAAGTTCTATTTAATAACTACTTGATTTACTTCATAGGCTTTATGAACACGACCTGCCTTAAATATTCACCTCACATTCTAATAAAAAGCACTTCATGTATAAGGTTTTAAATATTTTATATCACGCCCCTAAAAGACAGACTTTTACAGTACAATAGAATACCCCCTCTCAAACTCCTCATTGAATTTTAGTATTCTTAAAAAATTTTTGAATATCCACCAGTTTCGAAATTTTTTCTTTATCATCTTCCCATATATTGCAATTTCTAGGGACTCTTTCAAAAATTAAAAAAAAAGCCGGACATATGTCCGGCAAATTTGGAAGATCCTCAGAGATAAAATCAATCTGATAGATCTTCGTAAGGGAACACTCAAGAAAACGAAACTGGGAGGCAACATAATCAAGAGATAGTATTCTATGTCATTTTATAAGGAAAAGCACAATAAAGACTTAAGCGTATCTGCTATGCAATAAACACATAGCTTTAAATTTGTCTCCATCATGTACCACTCTCTTTAATTAAATAGTAAAAATGTTAACTACACCATCACACAATTGTCCATTTTTCAATATATAATAGCTTTCACGTTTGCTAGCATTTGTAAAAAAACATTTATCCCTCTTTTCAAAAATATTTACCCGTACGGACTCCCTCCACTTTTAATGTGCAACAAATAATTTTAATTGATTCAATATAGGCAAATTTGAAACGAAAGAATATTATGGGAGTCTCAAGTTGCAAAACAGCTAATTATTCCTTATAAATTAAGATATTAATATTAAAAAGACCACTGGCGAGCTTTTAAAAAAATATAATCTCGAAAAGCATTTAACCTTGCCAAATTCTTTAAATTATAAGGATAACAAAAAAAAGTATCAAAAGAGGGAATATCAACCATATCAGGAAAAAGACGCACTAAATGCTCATCATTATTGACGATATAATCAGGAAGCACAGCAATCCCAAGATCACGCATAAGCGCATTCTTTATTGAGATGATATTGTTGATTTGTAAAACTGAAACGCGCAATGATCCATCACTTCTACCAGCCTTTTCCAACCAATTTAAACCAGACAAATAAGGTGGAACAGGTTCACCGAACGAAATAATACGATGCTCATCGAGATCAGACAATTTTTCCGGCTTTCCATAATTTGCAATATACTTTTCCGAAGCATAAACATGCATATGAATTGTAAAGAGTTTTCTTTGTATAAGATCAGGTTGTTTGGGTTGATGTAAGCGAACAGCACAATCCGCATGACACATTGTCAAATCAAGCTCTTCATCGGAAAGCAAAAGCTGAACCTGCATATCAGGATAAAGACTAAGAAATTCTGGCATACGCTCTGCAATCCACCCTGCCCCCATTCCAAAGGTCGAGGTCACACGCAAGTGCCCCGTTGGTTTTGCATAGCTTTCACTTAATTGCAAACGCACACTTTCAAGCTTCATCAAAACATCATGAGCTGTACGATAAAGAGTTTCTCCCTGTTCTGTAAGAATCAAACCACGCGCATGACGTTGAAATAAGGATACCCCAACCTCTTGTTCTAAAGCCGAAACCTGTCGTGAAACGGCTGATTGAGATAAATGAAGTTTTTGAGCAGCATGCGTAAAAGATCCCGCTTCTGCTGCAGCGTGAAAAACCCTTAACTTATCCCAATCCAACGGTGGCGCCACAATTAATTCTACCTCTATATTCTCTATGTTCTCAATGAGTGACTAACGCCTAGGTATATCCAAAAACCGTTCTGCTTCCAACGCTGCCATACATCCTCTTCCCGCAGCTGTTACAGCTTGGCGGAATGTTTCATCTGTCACATCCCCAGCAGCAAAAACACCAGCAATGCTTGTTGCTGTTGAGTTGGGTGCTGTCCATAAATAGCCGCCTCGTTTTTGTTTCAGCTGTCCTTCAAACAGAGAAACAGCAGGATCATGCCCAATGGCAATAAATATGCCCTCTGCATTAACTTTCATCTCGTGACCTGTCTTAACATTTTTCAGACGTGCCCCTGTTACAACAGCGCCCATTGAATCTTGAGCTGGCAGCCCCACAATTTCTTCAACCACATGATCCCAAAGAACACGCACATTATTACAAGCCAGCAACCTATCTTGCAAAATTTTTTCTGCCCGAAACTGCCCCCGCCTGTGAACCACGCTTACACTCTTAGCCAAATGCGATAAATAAAGTGCTTCTTCAACAGCCGTATTTCCTCCTCCCACGACAATAACGTCCTTATCACGATAAAAAAAGCCATCACATGTAGCACAAGCGGAAACACCTCCGCCCATAAAGGTCTGTTCACTTTCTAAACCAAGCCAGCGCGCTTGAGCTCCTGTTGCAATAATCAGTGCATCACAAGAATATTGTGTTCCTGAATCCCCATATAAGACAAAAGGATACTTCAACAAATCAGCCTTTATAATTGTATCATAAACAATTTTTGTCCCCATATTCTCAGCTTGTTTTGCCATTTGTTCCATCAACCATGGTCCTTGAATGGGATCTGCAAAACCTGGATAATTCTCAACATCAGTTGTAATTGTCAATTGTCCCCCCTGCTGCAAGCCCGTCACCAAAACAGGCTTAAGCATTGCTCTTGCTGCATAGATCGCCGCTGTATAACCAGCCGGACCTGAGCCAATAATCAGCAGACGAATATGCGATTGTACCATTAAATCCCCTTCACTTTATTATAAATTAATTATTCTATAAATGATAACGGAATGCAGCCTTTTAAAAAAATATTTTTCAAGAGCCCTAATTATGTTATGTATACTTCTTTTCAAGTTTTATGAAAAGGTCTGATTACTAATTCATCAAGGCACGCTAATGTTAAGAATTAATCCTTATCCTATAAAGAGAAAAATGTAACTTCTTATGAGCACAAAACCATAATAAAAAGAGATACAAAGATAGGGAACGATCATTTTTCAATTTATTATCAATGTCTGTGCACGTTTTGCCTTAATCATGGGAGGAGCAATGCTTTTGCCAATTTTTGTGGATTTGCACGACAACAATCGTAATTGGATAAGCTTTCTCTATTCTTGTGCCATAACCACCATGTTAGCAACACTGATTCTTTTAGCAACTAAGGGAGCTACTTGTCGCTTTTCAGCACGACTTGGCTTTATGCTCACTGTTTGTCTTTGGCTTACAGGAAGCATCGTAGGTGCCTTACCTCTTTATCTTTCTCCTCTTCCCATTTCTCTAGCAGGAGCCATTTTTGAATCTGTTTCTGGAATTACAACAACAGGCTCCACAGTCCTTTCTGATCTTGATAATTTATCGCGAAGTATTTTATTATGGCGTTCTCTTATATGCTGGATTGGGGGCATTGGTTTTATCGGTTTAGCCCTCTTAATTTTGCCTTCACTGCGTGTGGGTGGCGTGCGACTTTTTCATATGGAATCATCTGATAAATCTGAAAAAATATTGCCTCGCATCAACCAAATTGCTAACGGAATTATCATCGCTTATGTTGGGTTAACATTGGCTTGTATGCTTTCTTATTTTGCTGCAGGCATGAATTTATTTGATGCCATTAACCATGCAATGAGTACAGTAGCAACAGCTGGTTTTTCAACGCATGATGCTTCTTTTGGCTATTTTTCTGATACACCAGCCATCTTAATTATTTCAACAATCTTCATGTTGCTTTCTGCTTTACCTTTCGTACTTTATGTTAAATTAGTCCTTCCTGGACACTCTAAACGCTTCCTTGACCCACAAGTGATTGTTTTTCTCCATATCGTTCTCCTTTTCAGCTTTGCTTTAGCGGCATGGCTACGGTTTTATGATCATCGCGCGTTCCACTTGATTTTTCTTGATGTCATTTTTCACCTTTCATCCATTATTAGCACCACCGGTTACAGCGCTGAAGATTATCAACTTTGGGGACCGTTTGCGCTTGGAGTTTTCTTCATTGTTTCTTTTACAGGCGGATGTGCTGGTTCTACTTCTGGTGGTATGAAAATCAATCGCCTCATTATTCTTTGGCGTATTACACAAACAAATATAGAAAAACTTCTTTCTCCTAATGTCGTTGTAAAAGCGCGCTACGATCACTCAAATATATCAAATGACGTTGCTCAAGCCGTTTTGTTTTTTGTCTGTCTTTATATGTTTTGCCTTGTTATCGGCACTGCACTTTTGCTTACAACCGGTCTTGACTTTACCTCTGCCTTTACCGGGGTCTTAACCGCACTTTCAAATGTTGGTCCAGGCTTTGGAGATATTATTGGCCCCACTGGTAATTTCTCTACAATCAACGATCATGCTTTATGGATTTTAAGTTTTCTAATGTTAGCTGGACGCCTTGAAATCATAACAATATTCGTCCTTTTTATTCCCGCTTTCTGGCGTGAACAATTCTAATGCAGAGAGTATTTTATTCTACCATGATAAAAAATTGACAAGATAAAAAGGCGAGAACAGTATGCGTCATAATATTCACTCCTCACCCAATCTACTGAAGATTTCCTAAAATTTCATACAAAACATCATATCAATGATATAAAAATAATTCAACAAAAACAATCAAATACCGATATTCTCAAAGCCATAACATATAAAACTTCCCTTTATTGATCTTCTTTATCAAATAAAGTGGACGCATAGAACATTCTTTTTTACGAATAATCTCTCATGCAAAAATATGAATATTTACTGATAAAAGTGTTTTTTCTTTTTAATAGAGTTACACCCTTATAGAAAATAAAATGCTATTATATTATGAACTCACAAACTTGTAAAAAACATCTCACAATACTCATCACCCCCATTTCACGACAGGCCTCATGAAAGATATAAAATGGGCACCATCATTTTTACTTAAATAACAATAAGGTGCAAGTCGGTACAAAAAAATAAGATATAAATTAGTACCACCATATTATTTTCTTTCTATTAATGTCGTAACAGCCTGCATTTCAGACAATTTATAAGAAATCTCTTTACACCCTGTCTTCAATAGTTTTTATCCACCACATGCCTTCTTCCAATTGTGATGTACAAGAAGATAGCTCTCATTGTTAATATCAACAGATTTTACATAAGAAAATCTTACGGTACTCAAAGCTCTTATTTAAATTGAAAAGGTAATTTATTTATAAAAATCATATATATATTGATCTTAAATCCATCTTATTATGAATTTATTGAAAATATGTACGACTATTTTATCCATGAAGATACCATCATTATCTTTTTAAGACAAGAAAACGTTTTTTTTGCTATCTATTTAAGTCTTACAAAACGAACAATATCAGCACAACCCCGTATAAGATAGTGCATAAATCCCCAGACTTGAGTTAAAGCATTATTTTCTTATTCTAAAATATCAATGAATAAAAGTAGCTTTCTTCTCTCCTAGTATGCTTTATCATAAACTACATATCGCTCTCAAGCGTATACATTTTTAATCTTTTATCCAAAATTTTTAGAACTTTTTATAGCGTGCTACTAAAGACAATATAAATTTTGTAAAATAACATTTATATCATTGAGCTGTTTTCTTGATGACTATGAAAAACCTTTAAGGAAAATACTTTTTACCATTCCTCAAGAAGATTTTTGATATAATAATCAAAGTCTTTTTTCTGCAAACAGTTCTTTGTAGACACGCCCAATCTCCGCTGTCTCCTTTTCCAAAGGAAAGTGCGTACGAACATGGGTTAAAGCTTTCTTTCCGGCTGCCAATGTTTTTTCTACATCAGCAAAATAAGGTTCAATTGCTGCTGTTAAAGCCGCTCCATCTCCTGCTTTTACAACTGTTCCTGTCGCTTCTACAACCAATTCTTTATAAGCTCCTGCATCACTCGTTACAACCGCAACCTGTGATGCCATTGCTTCTAATGGTGTTAAACCGAAACCTTCTGTACGAGAGGGTGCAACATAAAGTGTTAAACGACGGTACCATAAAGGGATGTCCAGAATCTCACCAAGAAAAATAATGCGATCATCCAGACCAGCCTTAGCAATCTTTTGGCGTAATTCTTTTTCAAAATGATAATATTGCTCTGTCGTACGACCAGCGATAAGTGCTGTCCATTCAGGATAGTCAGGCAATAATGCTATCATGGCATCAACAAATAAATCTGTTCCCTTTGAGTAGCGCAGACGCCCAAAACATCCTACCGCATATTTTCCTGGAAATCCTGTCGAAGAAAAGCAATCATCAAGAGTGTGTGGTGGAGTAAAACGCCTCACATCCACCCCATGCATAATAACCTTATGAGGCACTTCTAGATAAGCGCCCGTACGTGTACTGGTAGCTATAACCCTATCCATACAGCGAATCAACCATTTGGTAAAAGGCTTATGATGACGTTGTGAAGCCGAAGTAAAGATGAGTTTAAGCTTCATTCGCAAAACATCGCGCAAAAAGATCCCACAAAGCATCTCAATATTGCGTCGTGCATGCCAAATACGAAATGGCTTCCCTTTCGGACTTTTCCAAAGTCCGAAAAGGTCCCTAAAGGCAAGAGCCGGTAAACTTTGTGGTAATCCAAACCCAAAAGTGGATATACGTACACCCTGTTCGCGTTGCAGTGGAATAAGCTGAATAATCGTAGATGTTACTCCCGATAAACGCCTTTTCAAGTGAGGCGCAATAATCTCAGTTTCGTCCAAAGATACACGCATAATAATCCATATGTTATTTAGATGTACTGAACCTTAATGATCTCGTAATTATGCGCACCACCTGGTGCATTCACCTCAATCACATCACCTTCTTGCTTGCCAATAAGTGCACGTGCGATAGGCGAAGAAATAGAGATTTTTCCAACCTTTACATCAGCTTCTTGATCTCCTACGATCTGATACACTTTTTTTTCCTCAGTATCCTCATCCAAGAGTTTAATGGTTGCACCAAATTTTATTTTGTCACCTGAAAGACGCGAGACATCTATAACTTCTGCTCGTGCGATATAATCTTCAAGCTCATTTATACGCCCCTCATTATGACTTTGCGCTTCTTTAGCTGCATGATACTCAGCATTTTCAGATAAATCACCATGCGCACGCGCCTCAGAAATTGCTTCAATAATTCGCGGACGCTCCTGTTGTTGACGCCAACGCAACTCTTCTTTAAGACTCTCAAAACCAGCTGTAGTCATCGGAACTTTTTCCATAATCCGTCCCTTTCTATTACACGGAAGGTTTAATAAAAATACAAAAAACGGCTTCCAAAATTACTTTTGGAATCCGAAAACTACGATCTTTTTTATTATATAGTACAGTATCACTGTTTTCCATACAAAAATAAATAAAGGAAACAAAACATGCACAAATAGTGATTAAAACATCTCATTTTGGTGTTTAAAACGTTAAACTTCACTCTTCTCTTTAAAGTGTCCTAAAGAAGAAAGAATTGTATTTTTTTCTGTTTTATCATAATCTAGTAAAAGAAATTATATAGAATATGAAGAGAGAAGGATAGAAAATCTCTAAAGAAATTCTTTACAGAAAAATGAAAAAAATCGTCATTTTTTTTATGTTTGGCTCTTTCTTTTTAGCCACAACAATATCAGAGGCAGCAGATGCTTTTGTTACGAGAAATCTTAATTTTAGAACAGGTCCCAGCACTCAGTATGCACTTTGCGGCTTAATCTCTGCTGGAGAATTAGTTTTTGTTAAAAACTGTGAAGGAAATTGGTGCCATATCCGATATAACACTCAAATAGGTTGGGTGTCATCTCGTTATCTTTCATTTAAAGATGGAAATGATCTTTATCACACATATACAATGTCTTTAATGCCCAAACGTACCGATTATTCTCCATAACAGCCATAATAACTTATGCCCTCTTGAATATCACCATGGCAAAAATGCAATAGTGTTCACGAACAACCACAAATATGCTCCTTCCAAAGAAATACTTCGAAGAATTTGTCTCATAAAAACTTGATCCATATCCTAATGAAGGCTCCAATAAACCAAAACAAATCTGTTCAATAACGTTTTGCTGTTGTCGTAATAAATTTGTAAAAATTAGTATTTTCTTTAAAATCACCAGCACTTTTCTATCAAAGGATACAACAATGAAAAATGGTGTTACTGCAACAGTAGAAGCTCTTTCTGCTCTTATTGCTTCAGGTAATCCTCTTTTTAAGAATGGTGCATTATGGACACCTCACCGCCCCATTCGTCCTGAAAAATCTGAAGGTGGTATTCCATTTCAACTCGAAACATCTTTTAAACCAGCGGGAGATCAACCTCAAGCTATTAAAACTCTGGTTGAGGGAATTCAAAAAAATGAACGTACGCAAGTGCTTTTGGGTGTTACCGGCTCAGGGAAAACCTATACAATGGCCAATATCATTGAAAAAACACAGCGTCCAGCTCTGATTTTAGCTCCCAATAAAACTCTAGCAGCGCAGCTTTATGGGGAATTTAAAAGTTTTTTTCCCCATAATGCCGTCGAATATTTTGTTTCCTATTATGACTATTATCAACCAGAAGCCTATGTTGCACGCTCAGACACTTATATTGAAAAGGAATCCTCAATTAATGAACAAATCGACCGGATGCGTCATGCTGCAACACGCGCTGTCTTAGAGCGTGATGATGTTATTATCGTCGCATCTGTCTCCTGCATCTACGGAATTGGTTCCGTAGAAACCTATACGGCCATGACCTTCGAAATAGAAAAAGGGGACAAACTCAATCAACGAAAACTCTTGGCTGATTTAGTCTCTCAACAGTATTATCGACAAGATATCAACTTCGTTCGTGGTTCCTTTCGTGTACGAGGGGATACAATCGAAATTTTCCCTGCCCACCTCGAAGATCGTGCTTGGCGTATTTCGCTCTTTGGCGATGAAGTGGAAACAATTACGGAATTTGATCCTCTCACCGGACAAAAAACAGGCGATCTTCAATCAATTAAAATTTATGCCAACTCACACTACGTAATACCACGCCCAACACTTAACCAAGCGATGAAATCTATCAAAATGGAACTCGTTCAACGCCTCGATGAGTTGAACGAAGCTGGACGTCTTTTAGAAGCACAACGTTTAGAACAACGTACAGTTTTTGATTTGGAAATGTTGGAAACCACCGGTTCATGTCCGGGAATTGAAAATTATTCACGTTATTTAACAGGACGAAATCCCGGTGAACCACCCCCAACTTTATTCGAATATATTCCACTCAATTCTCTTGTTTTTATCGATGAAAGCCATGTAACCATTCCCCAAATTGGTGGTATGTACCGAGGTGATTTTCGCAGAAAAGCAACCTTAGCAGAATATGGTTTTCGCCTCCCTTCTTGTATGGATAACCGTCCTTTGCGCTTTGAAGAATGGGATGCTATGCGCCCACAAACGATTGCTGTCTCCGCAACACCTGGACGGTGGGAAATAGAACAATCTCACGGTACTTTTGCAGAACAAGTTATTCGCCCCACAGGGCTTGTTGACCCACCAACAGAGGTTCGTCCAGCCAAAAATCAAGTCGATGATGTTGTGAATGAAATTCGTAAAACAATTCAAAAAGGCTACCGCACACTAGTGACCGTCCTAACCAAGCGTATGGCCGAAGATTTAACGGAATATCTGCACGAACAAGGTATTCGTGTACGCTATATGCATTCCGACATTGATACATTAGAACGCATTGAGATTCTACGCGATCTTCGGCTTGGCACCTTTGATGTCCTCATCGGTATCAACCTGCTCCGAGAAGGCTTAGATATTCCAGAATGTGGTTTTGTTGCCATTCTAGATGCCGATAAAGAGGGCTTTTTGCGCTCTGAAACTTCCCTCATACAAACAATCGGACGTGCTGCACGTAACGTAGATGGCCGTGTTATCCTCTATGCAGATACGATCACTGGTTCCATAAAACGAGCCTTACAGGAGACACAAAGACGTCGACAAAAACAAATAGCCTATAATGAAGAACACCATATCACACCGAAAAGTATCAAAAAAAATATCGGAGATATTCTCAATTCAGACTATGAAAACAACCATATTCGTACAAATATCCCTGATGTCATCGAGAAAAAAAATATGGTTGGCAACAATTTAGCATCTCATATTAAACACCTCGAAAAATTAATGCATGAAGCAGCTGCTGATCTTAATTTTGAAGAAGCAGCACGCCTTCGCGATGAAATCAAACAATTACAAAAGATAGAACTAGAACTCGCAGAGAATCCCTTAACACATCATAGAGAACAATCCCCCCATGAGCCCGTGTTACAACCAAGTCTTTTCTCCAAACCAGACCTTGCACACATGGGACCAACCATGGACACTGGTATTTTGGAAAATCAAAAAGGAAAATCTCGTAAAAACACCCCTAATCAAGCAACAATAAAACGAAAAAAACGCAATCAATGAAGGAGCAAAAAATTTCAAACCGCATAAAATAATCTTCAGCTCTTCTAAAAAAAGACGAAAGCTCAAAAGCAAACAGCGTTATCCGAAAAATAGACAACCTCCAACATCAAGGGTGCTTCAATTTGTCTAAAACAACATGAGAGAGAACATTTTATAAAAAATTTCTAAAATATATTATCTTTATACAGTTATACTCTGATATCTAACTCAATATTATTTATCCTTACAAGAAAATATTCAAATAGGACACTGTCCTATAACACAAATAAAGTAAAATAAGACTTTCTCATAGAACCATAAGCCTATGATAAAAAATGATAACTTTTATTCATATCCCTATTGTTCAATTTATATTGTACCAAACAATAAAAAATTATCCCTAAATAAAGAGTTTATATTCCATAGTAAAAAATCGTGGACTCTCAATACAAACTTATTAATTAACCTCAAGCAGAGTACATTAATTGAAATCAAAATTCTGTTATGATTTCATTTTACTGTCTCCGCGATAGATTTAACTAAATAAATTTTTATTTTTTTGTCACAATAAAGCCCAAAATTGTTCAGGCTCTATTCAGTTTGAAACGTATAGGATGTGAAAAATACGAATTTACACAAGGAGCATCATTATGAAAAAAGTGATCAGGCTAGCGGTATTATCAGCAATGTCAACTGTGACCGTTTTGATGCCGCTAAATGCAACGCTTGCGGATATGGCATGGAATCGTAGTGACTCTATCTCGAGAGAAATAGATGATATGATGAGGAAGATGCGTAAAGAAACAGATGATGCGATAAGGGAAATGAGGAAGAAAGCTGATATTCTGCCTTGCGGTTTTTCTCGCTCCCATTGTTCTGATAAAAAACGTAGCTTTTTATCTGATGATTTCCAAAAGTTTGTTGATGATTTCCACAAGAGTTCTGATGACAACAAGAGAAGATTTAAAGCCAAACATGAAAGGTCTGTAGCCAAACAGAGTAAGACGGAACAACAACATCATCATCACCACCACCACCATTATCATCATGTTGAAAACAAAACATATCATTACGTCGAGCGCAAAAAGACAAAACACAGTAATATTCATATAGATAACTCAGGAGATGCTTTAGCGGTGGGTATTCTTGGTCTTGCAACAGGTACGATTCTTGGTACAATTTTAAAAAAACCAGAACAGCCACAAGTGGTTTATCAAATAGTACCACAAAATCAGGTAATTTATCAAAAAGTTCCGCAAAATCAAAGAGTTTATCAAGTGCAGCAAACAGTGGCATATGAGCCATTCCAGCAATCATTAGAATCTGATTGGCTTAACTATTGCAAGAAAAAATACCGTTCCTTTAACCCTAAAACAGGGACCTTTCGAGACCGTAATGGTTTGGAACACATTTGTTATGCCCCAATAAATTAACTTCTGTTCTGCCCTACTAAAAAGTTTTAAATGGCAAAAAAAAACGCTTCAAAGCGTTTTTTTGTTTTCTCATATATTAAAATCTTGAAGAAAAGGATTATTTTGGTGCTCATAGCCTATACTACTTTTGGGATCATGCCCACAGATAAAACAAACATCATCGCCTAAGGGTAAAACTTTTTCTCGAAGGGATTTCATCAATTTTTCATAAGAACAGAAGGGGAAGTCCGTACGTCCAATAGAACCACGAAAGAGAACAACACCCAAGAAGGCTAAGCGCTCTTTTTCATTGAAATAAATAACATGACCAAGAGAATGCCCTAGTGTATGCAAAACCCTAAACTCATGTCCAGCAAAATACACACACTCACCATCTTCTAACTATATCGAACAACGCCCCATGATGCTTGCGGATGTAAGCCATGATTTAAGAACCATTCCCACCCGTTTCAAACTTCAGCTAACATTAGCAAATAATGACTTTGATATCAAGCCGCTTGAGCAAGATGTGAGCGACACGCAAAACATGTTAGAAGATTACCTTGCTTTTGCCCGTAGTGAAGAAAGTGAATGTGTTAAAACTTTTGATTTAAATGCTCTTATGCAAAAATTCTCCACCGATGCGCATCTTCACAAACGTCAATTTTCCTACACCATTGAAAGCCCTACACAAATACAAGCACGCCCACGTGCCTTCACGCGTCTCATCAGCAATATTGTGTCAAATGCATTTTGTCATGCCAATACTGTCAAACTAACAGCCATATCCCAACAAGAATGTTTCCCATATATCAAAAAAAGTTCCCGCAATATATTATATTTATACAGTTATAATATGATATCGAACTCAATATTTAGCCTCACAAGAGAGTAGTCAAACAGGACTGTATTCAATCACACAAATAAGGTTCTATCTTAGCACCATAAGCCTATAATAAAAAACGATAACTTTTGTTCATACACCTATTGTTCAATTCATATTGTATCAAGCAATAAAAAATTACTCATCAATAAATAATTTATAACCAATAGTAAAAAATCTGGTGCTCTAAATACAAACTGCTTAATTAATCTTAAGAAGAGTACATTAATTGAAATCAAAATTCTGTCATGATTTTATTTTATTGTATTGATAATAGTTTTAACTAAATGAATTTTTATTTTTTTGTCACAATAAAGTCCAAAATTGTTCAGTCTCTATTCAGTTTGAAACGTGTAGGATGTGAAAAATACGAATTGACACAAGGAGCATCATTATGAAAAAAGTGATCAGGTTAGCGGTATTATCAGCAATGTCTACTGTAACCATTTTGATGCCATTAGATCCAACGCTTGCGGATATGGCATGGTATCATAACTATGATATGAGAAGGGAGGCTGGTTTACCGTCTCACAATTTTAGCTCCCATTTTTCTCATAGTGAACATCACTCTTTTGATAACCCCCACACGCGTCATTATGTTAGCCATAAATGGGGAGCACAACAACACCATCATGTTGAACACAAGACATATCATTATGTCGAGCGCAAAAAGACAAAACACAGTAGTATTAATATAAATAACTCAGGAGAAGCTTTAGCAATGGGCATTCTTGCTCTTGCAGCAGGTGCACTTCTCGGCAAAATTTTTAAAAAATCAGAACAGCCACAAGTTGTTTATCAAACCGCACCACAGCATCAAATTGAATATCAACAGGTTCCACAAGAACAGATAATTTATGAAACTCCGCAAACGGTGGAATATGAGCCAGTACAACAATCATTAGAGTCTGATTGGCTTCAATATTGCAAGAAAAAATACCGTTCTTTCAACCCTAAAACAGGAACTTTCCGAGACCGTAATGGTTTGGAACACGTTTGTTATGCCCCAATAAATTAACTTCTGTTGTGCTCTACTAAAAAGTCTTAAATGGCAAAAAAAAACGCTTCAAAGCGTTTTTTTATTTGCTCATATATTAAAATCTTGAAGAAAAGGATTATTTTGTCGCTCATAGCCTATGCTACTTTTGGGACCATGCCCACAGATAAAACAAACATCATCGCCTAAAGGTAAAACTTTTTCTCGAAGGGATTGCATCAATTTTTCATAAGAACAGAAGGGGAAGTCCGTACGTCCAATAGAACCACGAAAGAGAACATCACCCAAGAGGGCTAAGCGCTCTTTTTCATTGAAATAAATAACATGACCAGGAGAATGCCCTGGTGTATGAAAAACCTTAAACACATGTCCAGCAAAATGAACGCACTCACCATCTTCTAACCATCGATCAGGAATACAAATGCAAGCATCAGTGATGCCATAATTTTTTGCGCTTTCGCTCACGGCATCCATCACAGGCTTATCATCGCGATGTGAACCGATAATTTTTACATTAAGCGCTTCTTTTACTTGCATTGCTGCTCCTACATGATCAAAATGACCATGTGTTATCCAAATAGCCTCAACGATAACACCATTCTTTTCGATTACGTCTTGAATCCGAGGCCAATCACCACCAGGATCAACGAGAACCCCCGTTTTACATTCACTATCAAAAAGCAAAGTGCAATTTTGTTGGAATGTCGTAACTGGAATAATATGTATATTAAGACTACCCATAATATCCTTTTCAAAAATAACTTTTTTAAATTTATAAATAAAACTTTCTCTCCTTTAAGGTAAAGGTGCTGCTCGACAGCTTTATACAACTTATGTAAACTTGCATTTTGTGTAAACTAAATTTTTATCAAGGTTTTTTAAGAATGAGCAATCACGTTCAAGTTTTGTGTGACGATGCCCCTCACCTTCTTGTGATTGATGACGATACACGTATTCGCAATCTTTTATTTCAGTTTCTCATTAAAAATGGATTTCGTGTTTCAGTTTCAGCTAATGCGAATGAAGCAAGACGACTGTTAGCAAGTTTAGATTTTGATCTTCTTATTGTTGATGTCATGATGCCTAGCGAAAACGGTATTGATCTCACTCATTCACTCCGCCAAACAAAAGATGTCCCTATCTTCATGTTAACAGCTTTATCAGAAATAGGCAATCGTATCCGTGGATTAGAAGCAGGGGCAGATGATTATCTGGCTAAGCCGTTTGACCCTCGTGAACTTCTCCTTCGCATCAACGCCATTTTACGACGTGGTTTTCCCCCTCACCAACCCAAAATTGAGCAAATAGTTTTTGGTCCTTATATATTTTCAATTTCACGACGCGAACTCAAAAAAGGAGGAGAAATTATTAAATTAACAGATAAAGAACAAGAAATGATGATCATTTTTGCCGAAAATGCAGGCGATACAATTCCGCGCCATAAATTCGCGACCGATGACAGCAATGTAGGTGAACGTGCCATTGATGTGCAGATCAACCGCCTTCGTCGTAAGATCGAAAAAAACCCAGCACTGCCTATATGGCTCCAAACCGTGCGAGGAATAGGGTATAAACTCTCTATTGAATAGGCACAAGAATGATCAAACCTTTAAGATTTTTTCTTCGATGGTTAACGAAAAAAATGCCTAAACGGCTTTATGCTCGCTCTTTGATCATTATCATTGCTCCCATGGTGCTTCTGCAAACGGTCATTGCTTATGTCTTTATGGAACGCCATTGGCAAATGGTAACGGAGCGTCTTTCAACGGCTGTCGTGCATGATATTTCAGCCATTATTGATATTCTTGAAACATATCCCCAACAAGATAACTATGAAGATATCAAGCGTATTGCACAACAACGTATGGGATTAAATATTTCTATTCTATCTCCTACCTCCTTACCCCCTCCAGGACCTAAGCCATTTTTTGCAATTCTTGACTATTTTTTAAGTGAAGAAATCACCCGCCAAATTAACCGTCCCTTCTGGATCGATACCGTAGGAGATTCTGATCTTGTTGAAATCCGTATCCACCTTGGTCACAACATTTTACGCGTCTTTGCTCCACGCAGCCAAGCCTATGCTTCCAATACTGCTATTTTTTTAAGCTGGATGGTAGGAACAGCTCTTGTTTTATTGCTGATAGCAATTTACTTTTTACGCAATCAAATCAAACCGATTCAACAATTGGCTGAAGCAGCAGAAAGCTTTGGACGCGGTCGTCCTTTACCAAAAGGATTTCAACCACAAGGAGCTGATGAAGTCCGTCGTGCAGGCATCGCTTTTTTACGCATGCGTGAACGTATTGAACGCCAAATTGAACAACGTACCATGATGCTCTCAGGAGTAAGTCATGATTTAAGAACCATTCTTACACGCTTTAAACTTCAGCTGGCATTAGTAAATACTGACTTTGATATTAAACCGCTTGAGCAAGATGTAAGTGACATGCAAAATATGTTAGAAGATTATCTTTCTTTTGCTCGTGGTGAAGGAAGTGAAAGTATCAAGACTTTTGATTTAAATGCTCTTATGCAAAAATTCTCCACCGATGCTCGTCTTCACAAACGTCAATTTTCTTACACCATTGAAGGTCCTAAAGAAATACAAGTACGTCCCCGTGCTTTCACACGCTTAGTCAGCAATCTTGTAACAAATGCATTTTGTTACGGCACGACTGTTAAACTAACCGCTAACTCTCAACAAGAATCTTTTATATTGATAATCGATGATAATGGACCTGGAATTCATAAAAATATGCGCACAGAAGTTTTTAAGCCATTCTTTCGACTTGATAAAGCGCGAAATCAAGATGCAAGTGGAACAGGACTTGGTCTTTCTATTGCTCAAGACATAGCACGCAGCCATGGTGGCAATATACAATTAGATGAAAGCCCACTCGGGGGAGTGCGCGCTATTCTTGATGTCCCCCTATGAGCAATATTTCCGCAAACCGTCTGTAAAAATAACAGACTGTATATTTTAGGCATTCCCTACAGTTTCAAACAAAGTGTATTGCAGTGCTTTGTAAGCACTTTCTCCCGACAAAGCAACCATCTGAAATGCAACATAATGGCTTTCACAAGCTTTAAGTGCATGTATCAACAATGTTTCAACCTGTATATGAGATGGATGCATCCCACCAGCCAAAAGAAGACCTTGTCGATAAATGACTGAATTATTCCTTTGCCAGTAATCAAAATGTCCCAACAACAACTTTTCATTAATTGCTAGCAATAAGCGCTGTATTTCAGCTGTTCGAGCATTTTTAGTAGAGAGATCAAACGAACAAGCTAAATGAAGTGCTTCATGCTCTTCCATCCATGAAAAAGCAAGACGATAGTTTGCGCGTTTTCCTTCCACACAAACGCTAATTTCATCTTGTGCATCCCGCTCAAACGACCAATCATATTCACAGGCAATCTGTTCGATAAAGTCAACAGGGTGCTCTTTTCTTTCTGTGGCGCAAAATGCAAGCCTCATCACAATCCTCAATCATCTTAAAACATTGTCAACAGAATATAAACCGTCTAAACTGTAACAATATTTTGCTACAATCAGAACCTTTACACCAAACAAATACACATAAAAACATCGACAGTACACAAACACCCAGAACACAATCGCGCTGTTTAGGGCAACCTGATAGTCATAAAACGAATCATCAAGTCTTTTCAGTGTATTGATACAATTTCATAGCGCCAGCCCCCCTGATTCAAAAAAATGTATTTTACCCAAAAAAAAATCAAAAATAAACAAATGATCCGCTCTAACAGACTCAAGATTAAGCATTTTTTAGTTTCACGCATCACATTGAAAAATTGGGGATATTTTTTGAAGATTCTTTTTTTAAGAAACTATTTTACTTTTTTGTGTCTGCGTTTTTTTAATCATCTTTTTTTAAATCATCAAGGCGCCTTTTCAAATCAGCATTATCAGCATGGATTTTCAGCACCATCTCCTTAAAAGTCTCAAACTCTTCGCGAGAAACAAGATCAAGTTTGTTTGCTATCTTTTCAGCCTGCACACGAAAAGCTGTTCCAGCTTCACGTCGTATGCCTTGCGCAACGTCAGCAGCATCCGTTGCTAATTTTGCTAATTCATCAAGAATACGATTTGATCCATTACGCATAACATTTTTCCTTAAATTTTAATTATTGACGCACGCATTATAGCGTATTCTCATAACATTTAGATACTGTAATTTGTTCCTTTTACTCTATATTTTACATACTATGTAGACTTTATCATAACGATTTTGTTTAAGATTTTTTAATATTCCTTTATCACCATATTTTTTACCGCGATAAATCAGTGGAAATCTATCTCCCTTTCTGACTAGCCTCCCTACTGACTTGACCATTGTGCATTCATCTGTCATTTCTGACCATCAGAGTCACTTCATATTCATCTCGTATAATGTAAAATGCTTAACTCATGAACAATCTGTCTTGTCCAGCCATTGCTTTTCCGTCTTTCCTTGATCCTGTCATTATCCAGCTAGGTCCCATAGCACTTCATTGGTATGGACTTGGTTACGTACTGGGTATTCTTTTTGCTTGGTGGTATGCGCAAAAATTATTAAAAAAAACATCTCTATGGTATAGAGACCACCCTCCTATGGATAAAGAAAAGATCGGAGATTTTGTTGTCTGGTCTGCCATAAGTGTTGTTATCGGAGGGCGTTTAGGACAAGTTCTTGTATGGGATCCCATTTACTATTTTAACCATCCAAGTGCTATTATTGCCGTATGGGATGGGGGAATGTCCTTTCATGGCGGACTTATTGGTATTATCATTGCTATGATTTGGTTTGCCCGTAAAAATTATATTAACATACGAGCCATGTTTGATATCATTGCTGCAGGTGCGCCTATTGGTATCGGCATTGTACGAATCTGCAACTTCATCAACCAAGAGTTATGGGGCAATATCACTACACATCCTTGGGCTGTTTGTTTTCCTCTCGATCCTTACTATTTACCGCGCCATCCAAGCCAGCTTTACGAAGCATTTATGGAAGGATTTCTTCTCTTCATCATCCTGTGTCTTCTTATTTTTGGGTTCAAAGCATTAAAGCGTCCCAGTACTGTATCAGGAACATTTATTATAGGCTACGCAGTAACACGCAGCATTTCTGAAATTTACCGTGCGCCTCAAGAAGATCCAGAATGGTTTTCGACTCTTTTCCATTCTACTGGTTTTACCTATGGCATGGCTTTATCTCTTCCCATGCTTCTTGTAGGGTTTTATCTTCTTCTCCACGCCTTTAAATATAAACCGACAGAAAATGGCCAATCTCAAAGAAAAAATTAAAGAAATTATTGTCCTTAATGGACCAATCACTGTTAGCCAATATATGACGTTGGCACTCACCGATCCCCAATTTGGTTATTATCACACACAAACCCCTTTTGGACATGCTGGTGATTTCATTACAGCACCTGAAATAAGCCAATTATTTGGAGAGATGATTGGCATTTGGACTCTTGCAAGCTGGAAAGCTCAAGGGTGCCCTCACCCTTTTATTCTCGCTGAAATAGGTCCAGGACGAGGAACTTTGATGGATGACATTTTGCGAACTATCCAAAAGCTCTCTCAAACGGCATTTAATGCTGCTGAAATTTTTCTGATCGAAATAAGCAAAAAACTTGCAAAAGAACAAAAAAAACGCCTTTTCTCTTATCAAAAACAAATCCATAGCATTGAAAATTTTAATAAAATTCCTTCAAAACCTCTCTTCCTCATTGCTAATGAATTTCTCGATACACTCCCTATCAACCAATATATTAAAGTCAATGGAGAATGGAAAGAGCGCCGCATTACAGTCAATCAAAATGGAGATTTCATCTTTATTGCTGCCCCGCATAAACTTCCCTCTTCTTGTCTACAAACCTGTTGTTCTAAAGTGCCTGACGGAACAATTTTTGAACATGCCCCCTTACGGCATCAATTCATGCAACAAATCAGCCACCATTTAGTGCAAGTGACAGGTTCTGCTTTACTTATCGACTATGGTGCTTGTGAGCTTGCCTTTGGCGATACCTTGCAAGCACTCTCAAAACATAGATTTCGTGATGTTTTTGATGCCCCTGGTGAACATGATTTAACATCCCATGTTGATTTTTCTTTTTTAAAAAACATAGCTCTTGAACAGGGCTGTTTTGCTGAAATCTTCGAGCAAGGAGATTTTCTTTTTAAAATGGGGCTACTGGAGCGCGTAAACCAGCTTGGAGTTGGCAAAAGTGCTCCTTTGCAAGACAAAATCCGCCAAGACATCGAACGGCTCGCTAGTCCAGATCAGATGGGAAAATTATTTAAAGTTTTACATTTCAGTGATAAAAATATCTCCATACCTCCCCAATTTTAATGATCGGCGCTTTTGTCAATAAGCACATCATTATCTGAAATATTCATTGACAAATATGAACATCTCCATCCTCACTTTAAATAATCTCCATAAGGAACTTTTATGAAATCTATCCCTCATCCCATTCTTGCAAAAAATCTTTCTACTTTACACTCCCATGGAATAAAACATGGATTTTTTACACGTCAAGGTGGTGTTTCAAAAAATCTTTATCATAGTCTTAATGTTGGGAAAGGTTCAAATGATCAACTTGAATATATTGTACAGAATCGTCTTTTGATTGCCAATTATTTTTCTATTGAAGCGCAAAATTTAGTCACAGTTAATCAAATACACTCCTGTAACGTTGTCGTAGCTCATCAAGCAATTATCGGTGCACCTCCTCAAGCTGATGCTCTGGTTACGACCACCCCAGAACTCGTTATTGGGGTTCTTACAGCAGATTGCGGACCCATTCTGTTTGCTGATCCACAAGCTGGAGTCATCGCTGCAACTCATGCTGGCTGGCGTGGAAGCTTAAATGGAATTATCGAGAAAACAATTGCTGTTATGGAAAAACAAGGAGCCAAAAGACAATCAATAACAGCAGTCCTTGGACCTTGTATTGGCCCTTATCACTATGAAGTAACAAATGAATTTTACGACCAATTTATTGATTACCACAGCAAATACCAAAAATATTTTTTAAAAACAGACAAAATAAATCGCTTTTATTTTAATCTATGGGCATTTATTATAAACCAACTCAAAGAAGCAGGTGTTAATGCTTCTTGTGTAGAGCTTTGTACCTATCAAGATGAACAGCGTTTTTTCTCCTATCGCCGTGCAATACACCGCAACGAACCCGATTACGGACGGCAGATTTCTGCTATTATGCTGAAAAACAAAAGATGAGCCTCTTTATGCTTGAGAACAATACCAAAACTGCAAAACTAAACTTTTTACCCAAATGTAAAAATAAATCCCATTGTACTTTGCTTTTTTCACGAAATTATCTACCAGCCCATAAAATATGATAGCCTTCGCTATGATCATTTTCAATGTTTGGTTATAATGATTGAAGGCAAGATGATACTTCTTTTTATTACTCCCCTTCATTCATCTTAAATATGAAGCATTCCCCATATTGAAAGTATTTTTATAAAGTAATAACCAAAAAGCTTAATCAATATGTATTTCTTTGCCGCATGGAGAAAAAACTTTGCTCTAAAAGTAATAAACTTTTGGAAAAAGAGAAAACATACTGCATAGCTCTTTAATAATAATCGATAAAATTGTAAGGCTTTTGTAATTGTTCTCTTGCAATTTAATAAAAAGAAATTAAAAACCGTGTCGCATTCCCACCATGATGATTCAGAGGTTCTACTATGAAACTTTTCTGCGGAAATTCTAATCCACGCCTAGCTGAAGATGTTGCAAATTATTTGAACATCCCCTTAGGCAAAGCGACTGTAAAGCGCTTTGCTGATCAAGAAATTTTCGTAGAACTGCATGAAAATGTACGTGGACAAGATGTTTTTGTTTTGCAATCTACATCCTATCCCGCAAATGATCATTTGATGGAATTACTCATTATGATTGATGCCCTTCGTCGTTCTTCTGCGCGTCGTATTACAGCTGTTATCCCCTATTTTGGCTATGCCCGCCAAGATAGAAAACCAGGACCACGAACTCCTATTTCTGCAAAACTTGTTGCCAACCTAATTACTGAAGCAGGGGCCCATCGTGTTTTAACATTGGACCTTCATGCAGGACAAATTCAAGGTTTTTTTGATATCCCTACGGATAATCTCTATGCTGTTCCTGTCATTTCTCGCGATGTCAAAGTGCATTATTCTCTTGAAAATGTTATCGTTGTTTCACCTGATGTGGGTGGTGTGGTGCGTGCGCGCGCGCTCGCTAAGCGCTTGAACAGTTTGCTCGCTATTGTGGATAAACGTCGCGAAAGCCCCGGTGAATCAGAAGTTATGAATATCATTGGAGATGTATCGGGAAAAGATTGCCTTTTGCTTGATGATATTGTTGATTCAGGTGGAACTTTATGCAATGCAGCAAGTGCTCTGCTTAAACATGGTGCCAATAGTGTCACGGCTTATATCACGCACGGTGTTCTTTCTGGTAATGCAATCGAGCGAATTGCCAATTCAGAGATGAAAGAATTGGTTATTACAGATTCAATTATGCCAACACAAGCTATTGAGAAAACCCATAATATTCGTGTTTTGCCCATTGCCGACCTTATGGGAGAAGCAATAGCAAGGACAGCAGCAGAACAATCGGTTTCCAGCTTATTTGGTTAAAGTGGTTCCTTGGGGTCTCCCGGTGCTGTTTCAACACCAAGATCAGGAAAGGCAACAATACGTTGACCACTAAAATGCGTGTGAATAACAATAAGTCCACGCTCTTCAAAGTAGGTTAAAAGTCGGCGTGCACGGCTTAAAGAATGAGTCCCATAAAGACGTGCTAAAAATGCATCAGATGGACATGGCTTTCCCCCTAATGCGGACTGTGCCACGTTCAAGAAGACTCCTTGAACATCTTCTTCCAAACTTTCTGATATCTGCAAAATATGTTTCCAATGTTCACTGACAGCCGTTTGTTCATCAACAAAAGCCTGAGCAATAGCCAATTTACGCCGAAATTGTGAAAGATTAAAAGGAACCTTTGACATCCCATGGATACGGCAACGAACTGAAAAATCTTGATAAAGCACCGCTGTTGAACGATAAAAAGCTTCAGAATCCTCAAGAATTTCCCGAATAATATGTTCTGCTTGCCCGTCACGCTCAACATCAGAAAGTTCAGGAAATAAACTTGGGTTTTCTTCCAACAACTCTTGTTTTTTATGCACGACCTCCTCTAACATCTCGTGCATTGACTTTTCCCTCATCGGCTCTCGTTTTTGTTTAAATGGCGTTAAAATTTCCTCTGGTGAAGCAGTAAAAACGAGCTCTTGCACATCATCCCGCTCTGTTGGAAGTGGCATTAATTTAGGACTAGAAGAGCGTGCCAAAGTTTCAACAGAACCGATAATGATTGGTAAGGGACGTCGTGATAAAGCAGGGCCTAAAGCTATAAAATTTCCCCGTTCAAGATCTCTAAACATTTCCGCTTGGCGACGCTCCATTCCCAAAAGATCAGCAGCGCGCACCATATCAATATCTAAAAAAGTCCGCCCTATTAAAAAGTTTGAAGCTTCCGCAGCAACATTTTTGGCAAGCTTAGCCAAACGTTGTGTCGCAATAACACCAGCAAGACCACGTTTACGTCCTCGACACATAAGATTGGTCATAGCGCTCAAAGAAATTTTACGCGCTTCATCAGAAACTTCTCCTGCCGCAGTTGGAGCAAACAATTGTGCTTCATCGACAACGACAAGCATAGGATACCAATAATCACGTTCCACATCAAACAGTGCCCCAAGAAAAGCCCCAACAGCACGCATCTGTTGTTCAGTATCCAAGCCTTCAAGATTAAATACCACTGAAACTCGATGTTGTCGAATGCGATGGGCAATACGAGTCAATTCTAATTCACTACGTTGAGCTTCTACAATAACATGACCAAATTTATCTGCCAAAGTTACAAAATCGCCTTCTGGATCAATTACACAATGCTGCACCCACTTAGCACTTTGCTCCAAAAGACGGCGTAAAAGATGTGATTTCCCTGAACCAGAATTACCTTGTACAAGAAGACGTGTCGCCAATAATTCTTCCAAATCAAGAAGTGCTGGCATCGATTTATGCAAAGCACGACTCTCTGACATCTCACCCAAGGCAATCTCAACCTTCATAACATCTCCAGTGTTTGATTTTGAACATATCAGCGCCAGCACATATTGGTTGATTCTCCATCCACACCGTAATTTGTAACATTTCCTCCTTTTTAACGGTAGAAATCATCGATTTTTCCCACAACTCTTGCATCTATGAATAGTTTGAACTATAGAACAAACTTCTGCGTAGACACCCTTGGAGGCAACGCAGAATGGAGTGATCGCTGTTGGTTAGCGCATATCTTCATATCCATGCAAAAACTATTACTGTTTTTGAAGGATCTCCAATCATGTAAAAAGGACTTAAATTATGAGCAAAAGCTACACTCTTAAGGCCGAAAAACGCGAGCGGGTTGGTAAGGGGTCCTCCCGTGAACTTCGCCGCAACGGTCTTATTCCTGCTGTCATTTATGGTGAAAAACAACCTCCTTTGGCAATAACAGTTCCCTATAAAGAAATTTTCTACAAAATTCACGCTGGTGGCTTTCGCACCACCATTGCAACGATTATTCTTGACAAGCAAAAAATTATGGTTTTGCCAAAAGATTATCAACTCGATCCCGTGCGTGACTTTCCCCTCCATGTAGACTTTTTGCGCATTTCAGCAAAATCCGTTGTAGAAGTGAATATTCCTGTCCACTTCCTCAATGAAGATACGGCACCTGGACTTAAAAAGGGTGGTGTCCTCAATATTGTTCGGCACGAAATTGAATGTACAGCTCCAGCAAGTGCTATTCCTGAAGCTATTGAAATTGATCTCTCCAGCTACTCTATTGGTGATTCTATTCACATTTCAGCAGTGCAACTGCCAAAAGATGTGACTCCCATCATCCAAGATCGAGACTTTACCATTGCAACCATTGCAGCTCCTGCTGGCATGGATGTCAGCGATGAAACTTCTGAACAAGAAAATGATGAAGAAGACACACAAACTTCATAAAACTCAAAAGGCGGGAATTTTTCCGCCTTAATTTATGAGACATTACCCTTACTCATACTTTGACTGAAGATACACATGTGGCTTATTGCTGGTCTTGGCAATCCTGGTTTACAATATCAAAATAACCGCCATAATATCGGTTTTATGGCTGTTGATGCCATTTATCAGTCCTTCTCTTTTTCTCCATGGTCAAAGAAGTTTCAAGCAGAAATCTCCAATGGTTTCATAAATAATGAGAAAATTTTTCTTATAAAACCACAAACTTTCATGAATCTTTCTGGTCAAGCTATCGGTGAAGCTTTGCGATTTTATAAATTAGATTTAAAGAATTTGATCATCATTTATGATGAGCTAGACCTGTCACCGGGGAAAGTTCGTATAAAAATTGGTGGAGGAAATAATGGGCATAATGGCATTAAGTCTATTGATGCCCATTGTGGTACTGACTATTGTCGTATACGCATAGGAATTGGTCATCCTGGAAGCAAAGAACTTGTTCATCAACATGTCTTGGGGAATTTTACCAAATCTGATCAAGAATGGTTATCCCCTCTCTTAGAGACAATCGCAAAAAATATCGCTCTCCTTATAAAAGATGATAAATCCCTCTTTATGAATGAAGTTTCACAAACGATAAAATACAATCAGAACCATTGGCTTGCGTGTCCCAGTCGCGTGAAGAATATGGATAAGAACTCTTAAAAAAATCCTCTTATAAACTTTCTCAAAGGCAAAATCTGTTGGCAACGTGAGAAGCTAGAAAATAGAACAGAATACAAGCTTGTATACACCTTTGAAAAAGAAAGGCTTATATTCTCTTTTGAGAGAAAGAGAAGATTGAACAGCAAACACAGCTCTCTCCAATCTTCTCCCCTAAATTAAAAAAAATCATTTGGCTGAATGGTCGACTGTAGCGGATCGTAACCATTTGATTGTTGACTATAAACTGTAGGAATACTCCTATTGTTTTGCAATACCACAACACGCGAACCAATAGGAACACGATCATAAAGATCGATAATATCTTGATTAAGCAAACGGATACACCCACTTGAAATAGCACGCCCAATTGACCACGATTCGTGTGAGCCATGAATACGGAAAAGTGTATCTTTCCCATTTTTGAACAAATAAAGTGCCCGCGCACCTAATGGATTATCGGGCCCTGGTGGCATTCCTTTCCCAAGATGACCATAACGTTCTGGTTCTCGAGCCATCATAGCTGCAGTAGGAGCCCAATTTGGCCACCGACGCTTGCGCTGTATAACCCCCTCACCTTCAAATGCTAGGCCTTCTTTACCGACACCAATCCCATAACGCAAAGCTTTTCCATTTTCACCAATAAGGTAAAGAAAACACTCTTGCGTATCTATAACCAATGTTCCAGGCGCATAAGATGTATAATAAATCACCTCTTGTCGCCAATATTTTGGATCAATTGTCGCAAGATCAACAGCAGGTAACGAATAGGTCTCATTCGTTACAGGACCATACAAAGCCTGTATTTCTGGTGGAATGTATCGAACTTGTTGAAAAGGTACCGATGACATATCTGACTGACGTGTAGCACATCCAGCCAAAGCCAAAAGTGCTGCAATTAAAAAGGCACAACGAGATAACACTCTTCTATTTTCTCCGATTAATTATTTATGCAGATTTGCATACCATGAAAAACTTAGCACAATATTAACATTAATTCGAAGTTTTCTTATCCTTGTAACTAAGGAGAACAATAAGGTAAGAAGAACTAAGGTAAAAAAGTAGATATCTATTACTTTAGACTTTTTTCTCACTTATCGCAAGACTAGGACTATAACTCTTCTGAAAATATGCTATAAAAAGGAAGCTTTATCTTGACCATAAAATTAATAGAAAAGAAAGACTCTCATGGGCTTTAAATGCGGTATTGTCGGATTACCTAATGTCGGGAAATCAACTCTTTTTAATGCATTAACAAAAACAGCCACTGCACAGGCTGCCAATTATCCTTTTTGTACCATTGAACCCAATACCGGAGAAGTTGCTGTTCCAGATTTACGAATGGAAAAAATTGCATCAATCGCTGGTTCAAAAGAAATGATTCCTACACGCATTAACTTCGTCGATATTGCGGGGCTTGTGCGAGGAGCTTCAAAAGGCGAAGGTTTAGGAAACAAGTTTTTAGCCAATATTCGCGAAGTCGATGCCATTGTCCACGTTTTACGCTGTTTTCAAAATGAAGATATTACCCATGTAGAGGGACGTATTGATCCTTTTTGTGATGCGACAACGGTTGAAACCGAACTCATGCTTGCGGATCTTGAAAGTCTTGAGAGACGAATCATACAAATCCGTAAACGAGCAACCGGAAAAGACAAAGAAGCTCTCACAATTTTACCTATTATGGAAAAAGCATTAAACATACTGCAACAGGGAAACCCTGTCCGGTTATTACTCAAAGATATTTCTTCCGATGAACACCACATTCTTAAGAGTTTGAATCTTTTAACCTCCAAGCCTGTACTTTATGTTTGTAATGTAAGCGAAAATGACGCCGCTCGTGGAAATAGCTTTACCCAAACAGTTGAAAAAATGGCAACAGAGCAAAATGCGCAAAGCATTATCATTTCTGCTTCTATCGAAGCGGAAATCACACAACTGAGTGATGCTGAAGCATCAGAATATCTCAATGCGCTAGGACTCTTTGAACCGAGTCTCAATCGCCTCATTCGCGCTGGTTACCATTTACTTGATCTCATTACTTACTTCACCTGTGGGCCTAAGGAAACACGAGCATGGACAATTACGCGTGGTACAAAAGCTCCCCAAGCAGCTGGTATTATTCATTCAGATTTTGAGCGCGGTTTCATTCGTGCCCAAACCATCAGCTATAATGACTATATTGCTCTGGGTGGAGAAAGCGGTGCAAAGGAAGCAGGAAAAGCCCGCGATGAAGGAAAGGAATACATTGTGCAAGATGGCGATATCATGTTATTTAAACATAATACTTAAATCTTCACTCTGTCTTAATAGTTTATCTTGAAAACTTTGGTAATAGCTCCTTGGAATCTTGTCGCAAAAATTCTCAAGAGTTTTTAGAACAAAAAAACTGTTGCTAGCATATGATTGTGATAGCAACAGCTTGGTCCATTAAAGAATAGAAATATAAAATTAGCGTGTCCAACGCCCTTCGTATTTAAATGTTGGAGCGTTCTTTAAAGAATCTTTTGTCGCATTTGTAATAAGTTTCCATTTACCATAATCATTTGTCATCTGGATTGTTTCTGGAGAAACGACCACATAACTCTCGCCTATGCCAAGAAAACCACCAACAGCAATAACAAATCCTGCAATATTATTTTCACGTAAAATAATATCTTTTACTTCACCAATATTTTCATCTTCTATATTATATACATTGGCGCCTATAAGACTGGAAGCAACAAAATCCGTTGCTAAAGGTGTCACATAACGCACAGACTTATCTATCCCCACCTGTACAATACCCGTCGAAGAGATCATTTCAGGTTTTGAAGGCACTTCAAAAGACTGAGCATAAGTACTAGAAACCATCAAAATTGACATAAGAGTAGTACATGCAATTTTTTTCATTTTAACATCTCCATTTTTACTTTGCTTTTACTTTATAAAACCTCAATGCATCATAAAAAGATTTGTTCCTTATGCTCTTTATACTCTATACTCTTTTGAGCCTTATCACTTTACCCTTTTCTCTTTATTTCGTCTTTTATTTCTTTCTCTAATTCTTCTTCTAAACGACACCAAATACGATTTTTTAAAATATAAACAAACCCTGCAAAAATGATTAAAAATAAAATAACACGAAAACCGGTTTTTTTACGAATTTCCATATGAGGATCGGCAGCCCACATCAAAAAAGCAGAAACATCGCGCGCATAATGTTCAATGATTTCTGGGGTTCCATCTTCATAAGTAACCATACCATCACTCAAAGGAGGAGCCATAGTTAAAGAATTACCGGCAATAAAATAAGGATTATACCAATAACCATCAGAAACTTTTATCTCCTTCGGTGCCTTCTGATATCCTGTTAAAAGAGCTGTAATATAATCTGGACCAGCTGTATCATAATGAGTCAATGCATCAGTAATTAAAGCAGGAAACGGCAAAGATACCCCACGTGCACGTGCCATCAATGTCAAATCTGGAGGATAAGCACTATTCAAAATAAATCTTGCTTCTTCTTCATGTGAAAAGGGAGAAGGAAAATAATCCGTTGCAACCCCAGCACGTTTAAAAAATTTTCCTTCTCGATTAGGACCATCGCACACTTCATATTGCCCCGCCAAAGCTTTTATCTGTTCTTGATCATACCCAAGATCTTTTAAATTACGAAAAGCCACATATTTTAGCCCATGGCAGCTGGAACAAACTTGTTTATAAACCTTTAATCCACGCCTCAATTGCGCCTTATCATAAAGCCCAAATGGACCTGAAAAACTCCATTCTTGTTTTTTAGGAATCTGTAAAGGAAAGGAAATAAATCCCTCTTCCTGATCAGAGGCATCACTCGCTAAACTCTGAGCAGAAAAACTCATAGCAACAATAACAACCAACCCAACAAAAACATTTACCATAGTCTCTTTTTTTTCTGTTTTAAATCTTGCATAATTGAAGAAGGAAGAGAACAATTTTTTTCAAACGCTGGCAAAATCGGCAAAATAACCAAAAAAAATATAAAATAATAAACCGTAGCCAATTGTGTCCATAAAAGAATTTTGTCACTTATTTCTCTTGACCCCAACCAACCAAGAAAAACGACATCAATAACCAACGCCCAAAAGAAAATTTTATAAACAGGTCGATATCTTGCTGAACATATTTTAGAGCGGTCTAACCATGGCACAAAAATTAAAATGCAAATCGAACTGACGAATAAAACAAAGCCAACAAAGTTTGAAGAGAAAATACCGATATCAAAAGTTATAGCACGAAGCATCGCATAAAAAGGCAAAAAATACCATTCTGGAACCACACGAAGAGGTGCCTTTAAAGGATCTGCCACACTATAATTTTCAGCCTGCCCCATATAATCGGGCATATAAAACAAAAACCAGGCAAAGAAGATGAGAAAAACAGTAATAGCAAAAATATCTTTGATAAGCGCATAAGGCGAAAATGGAACTGTTTCCTTATCTGATTGTATAGCAAGACCCGTTGGATTGCCTTGCCCAACACAATGAATTGCCCAAATATGCAGCCCCACAAAAAGAAGCAAAATAAATGATAAAACATAATGGAAAACATAAAAACGATTCAACGTTGGTTGTCCTACGACATAACCACCCAGAAGTGTCTCATGCAACCATGTCCCCACCAAAGGTATCGTTTTTAAAAGCCCTGCAATCACTGAAGCCGCTGAAATAGACATCATCCCCCAAACAAGCACATAACCAAAAAATGCTATTGCCATCATGATGATATAAATAAAAATACCTGTAACCCATACCATTTCTCGCATATTTTTATAAGAACCATAATAAAGTCCACGTGCCAAATGGATATAAACAGCAATAAAAAAAAACGAAGAGCCTACACAATGCCATGGACGAAAAAGCCAACCAAACTGCCCTTCACGCCGAAATCGTTCACTGGTTTCAAAAGCCAAATGAATATCCGGAACATAATGCATAGCCAAGACAATACCAGTCAAAAGCTGTGACACAAGCATAATGGTCAAAATACCGCCAAATGTATAAAAGTAATTAAGATTACGCGGAACAGGAAAAATCACAAATGCATTATAAAAAAAACGAGGAAGAGGAAAACGCTTATCAAACCAACGGGCAAGTGCATTTTTAGGACAATAAGGAGAAAACCTTGTCATAACCTTATCCTATTTTGAGCAAAGTATCAGAAAGAAATTGGTAAGGAGGAATAGCCAAATTATAGTTAGCTGGACCCGACCGCACTCTTCCAGCTGTATCATAAACAGACCCATGACATGGACACAACCACCCTCCAAATTTCCCAGATTGCCCAAGTGTTATACAGCCTAAATGCGTACAAAGATTAATGACGATAAGCCAATTTTCACGTCCTTTACCTGCTGAACGTGCAAAATCCGTCGCTTCTTTTTCACCTTCAAGATTAGGATTGCGCGCTTGACGATCTTTTAGAAGTCTCAATTCAGTAGCGCGCGCATCAGCAATTTCTTTTGCCGTACGATTTCGAATAACAACAGGCTGTCCTCGCCACTTTACCGTTACTGACATCCCCTCTTCAATACCAGAAAGATCAACCTCAACAGAGGAAGATGCCAAAACAGCTTCATCTGGACGCAACTGACGGATAAAAGGCCACACAACCGCTCCCATTCCAACTGCTCCTGCAACAGCTGTTACCAAAAACAGAAAATCCCGCCTCGTTTGCTCACCCATGGACTTAACTTAAAGAGACACTTTGCTAAAATATTCTTTTACCATACCCTCTCCCATTGTACAATGCTTGATCACTCCGTTACCTCAACCATAAAAACATCCCCGTAAAAAACTCCTGCCATTTGTATGGTTTATACAAAAAACTGTTTTATAATGATAATTCATCGTTTTACAGAGTGAATGAAATCCCTAAACACCGTAAGGTTTTTTCATTTCAAACCTATTCATATTAATCAATCAAAATTACTCCCCCGCCCGTGAAAATCAGAGATAGCATGTAAATAAACACTTCTAAAGAAAGAAACATAGTCTTGTTATGACCATATCTCAGTAAACAAGTTGAGCTTATCGGTTATTTCTTTAACACATTTACAGCTTCTCTCCCTCCCTCAATTCCAACTGGTTGCATGAGTATTTTTTTCGCTTCTGTTTTTGCATAAAAAGCATATTTTGTTGATTTTAATTAAAATTGATGATCTAACCTCATTAAATATCCCACTTTTCAACATAATGAGCCAATTCATTTCATGGATTGCTCAATAAAAGGAAGTCCCTAATAGGGAGCTTCTCTCTGATCCCAAACAGACCTGTATACATAACTTTTTCCCTGAAATTTAAAGGGTATAAAAATGAACCGTAAAAAACATGTATTTCTCAAAGCATATTTTTCGAATAAATTGTGGTGCTTCTTTACAAAGTCGAAAGAAAAATCATATTACAGAGAACATGACACTTCATATAGCTCTTTTCCAACCTGATATTGCTGGTAATACTGGAACGATTTTACGTCTTAGCGCTTGCTTTGGTTTACATGTGCACATTATTGAACCTGCAGGCTTTAATCTGTCGGATCGTAATCTCAAACGCGCAGGATTGGATTATCTCGAATATGCTTCCTTAGAACGACACATTGATTGGCAACATTTTATAAGCTCCATGAAACACTTTAACCGCCGCCTATTGCTTTTAAGTACAAAAGCAAAAACATGCTATACGCAGATATGCTATCAAAGAAATGATGTTTTACTTTTTGGTCGTGAAACAGCTGGCGTTCCCAATTATGTTCATGAAGCGGCCGATTACACATTGAAAATTCCCATGCAACCACAGGCACGCTCTCTAAATCTCGCCATGAGCGTAGCCATAACAACAGGAGAAGCATTACGCCAAATTGGTTATCATGAAAAAAACTGTAATCTATAAAAACATAAATTATCACGAAAAACAATAATACAACATATAAAGAACAGTTAGAGCGTATAATGCCTATCATTTTCCAACCATTAAGTGCTGTTAAAATAAACATTTCTTAGTGCCCATCACATCCATTTCATATCACCTCATAGTAAAAATCCAGTGAACACCCCCCTCTTTATGGTCATACAAGGTGCAAACCGCTACCACTATTCTCTTTATTCGTTCTCATTTTCGAGAATCCTTATCTTTGAGATGATTCATAAGAGACATTTTTCCTCTCTGTAATCATTTTTCCTCACTTGTGACGTGTAAGGCAATAACTTTGATTGATGTAATATGAACAGGTTTGAAATAACCTTACAATATTGTGAACTCTTATTTTACATGAATAATGATTATTATAAATTAATATGTTGACTTAAAAAATATAAACAACAGTGAGTTTATAAACAGAAATATTATAAATCAATTTTTTCTAATAGTGCATGACGATCCATTAAAAATCCGCTTTCAATCCATATCATTTCTAGCTCTTTAAGCTTTTTTCCTAAAAGTACACCTTTCGTAAAACCTTTCTTTATTAAATCGTTACCATTAATAGGAAAAGTTGGAATTTGCCATTTTTTGGCAAATTGATAAAGCTTGACATAACCCTCTGCTTTTTGCAAAGCATCACTTTTTTCCAGATGATCAAGATGTGATGCAGCGACAGACAACGATAATTGATCTAAAACTGGCTGTCGTCCATGAAAATAAATCAGTTTTTGCACAAAATGATCAGAACAGTTTTGGTTTATTATTTCTAACTCCGCCCATTCTTTTAATCGCGTTGTTTCCTTAAGAGAAAAACGCAAGCGCTGTGCCATTTCATGAAGACGCATGGGATCAGGAGGAAGAAGGCTTTCTAGCCGTAACAATGGATCAACTTTCCAACCAAGAGCCTGTTCTGTCTTCACCAATGCGTGAATTGCATCAATGCCCCATCGTTCTGTTTCAGGAAAAATGAGTGCCAAAATTCTGCTTTGTCGCATCCATAAAAGAGCACGCGTTGGATCAAACGCCGCAAGAAGCTTTTTCATTTCTGCCCAAATACGTTCAGAAGAAAGTTTTTTTAAACCATGTTTTAAACGAACACATGCCTTCAATCCTTGCACATCAGGTCTCCCTGCTCCATACCACGCAAAAAAGCGAAAAAACCGTAAAATACGCAAATAATCTTCGCAAATACGATCTTCTGCAACCCCAATAAAACGAACTGTTCGGCTAACAATATCACTCAAACCTCCCACATCATCATAAAGGTTGCCAGCAGCATCACAATAAAGCGCATTTATCGTAAAATCTCGCCGTTCAGCATCTTTTTTCCAATCACGACCAAATGCCACTTTTGCATGACGACCATCTGTTTCAATATCGCAGCGAAGCGTTGTAACCTCATAAGAACATGAATGAGCAACTACTGTTATTGTACCAAAAGCAATCCCTGTAGGAATAGCTTTAAATCCTGCTTCTTCTACACGTGCAATAACCTGTTGCGGCAAACAGGTTGTTGCAATATCAATATCACTAATAGGCTGCCCTAGCAGTTGATTGCGCACTGCTCCCCCTACAATACGCGCCTCTTCCCCCTCCACAGACAAAACACGAAGAAGTGTTTGGATATCACTTTGTTGTAACCACGCAACCTGTTTGAAGTTCTGTCTTATATTCACCCTTCAACCTTTCAAAAAAGTTGTCTTCATTGCTTTAAAAAAATCTCTTCATAAAACAAATTTTTTAAGACATCCCTTATAAAGCACGTCTATTCTTCCAAAGAAACTTTTCTCTTCTATATGAATATGAAAAAAAACGGCATATGATACTTCATTTCTTCTCATTTTCTGTTACAAACAATAAGATATCCATTATCATGCAGAGAAAATTACCATTTTTGCGACAAACGCCTTAAGGAAGAAATATGAGTCAACATGATCCATCATCCAATTCTATAAAAAAGGTCAATATCAATCATGAAGCTCAAGTCATTATTGATGATATTGATACGGCACACAAAGAATTGGATATTTTACAAAAAGAAATTGACAAAGTTATTTTTGGGCAAAATCAGGTAATCGAATATGCTTTAATCGCTATTTTTGCTGGTGGTCACGCCCTTCTTGTCGGTGCTCCAGGACTTGCAAAAACACGTCTTGTTGAAACATTGGGAACAGTCTTAGGGCTTGATGAAAAACGCATCCAATTCACTCCTGACTTAATGCCATCGGATATTATTGGTTCTGAAATTATGGATTCCGATAAAGACGGTAAACGTTCTTTTCGGTACATTCAAGGTCCTATTTTTACGCAACTTCTCATGGCCGATGAAATCAATCGTGCTTCCCCACGGACACAGTCAGCCCTTTTACAAGCTATGCAAGAATATCATGTTACTGTTGCAGGTAACCGTTATGATTTGCCACAACCTTTTCATGTTCTTGCAACGCAAAATCCTCTTGAACAAGAAGGGACCTATCCACTTCCTGAAGCACAACTGGATCGCTTTTTGATGCAAATCGATATTGACTATCCTGACCTCACAACAGAGCGACGGATTATTTTAGAAACAACAAAAGAAAAAAAATCAAATGCAAAACCAATTTTATCCGGCAAAAAATTGCAAAAAATTCAAAATATCGTTCGCAAAATGCCTCTTTCAGAAAGTGTGATCGAAGCTATTTTAAAAATTGTCCGCTCATCTCGCCCTCATAAAGACAATAGCCTTGCTAATACTTATGTTTCTTGGGGACCTGGTCCACGGGCATCACAAGCCCTTTCACTTTGTGTTCGCGCCCGTGCTCTTTATTATGGACGCTTAGCCCCTTCACTTGATGATGTTGAAGCATTGGCCTATCCTGTATTACAACACCGCATGGCTCTTAATTTTTCTGCCCGTGCTGAAGATATAACCGTAAAAGATATTATCAATAACCTTGTGAAAGATGCTCTTTGAATGGCACTTGGCAAAAAAGTTTTACAAAAGCCTCCATTGTCGCTGGCAAATGAACTGCATAAGGATACTGGCAAAATGCCATATTTCCTTTTACAAGCGCGTCATATCGCTAATACATTGATAACTGGGTGGCATAGACAACGTAAAAGCGGTAATGGGGAAAACTTTTGGCAATTTCGTCCCTATATGGAAGGAGAATCCATTACCCGCATTGATTGGCGTCGCTCAGCGCGTGATGAAAATACGTATCTCCGTGAACACGAATGGCAAATGACACAAACCGTTTGGCTTTGTCCTGATCAGAGCGCATCAATGCATTACTGTTCCCGCTTTTCTAAAATCTCTAAAGGTAATCATGCCATTATTCTTACCCTTACCTTGGCATCCCTTCTTGCACGCAGTGGCGAACATATTGCTATTCCTAACTTAATGTCCCCCACAATGACATCCAATGTCGTAGAACGAATAGCCTTTGCTTTAGAAAATCATTCAGATGAAAATTTATTTCCGGATTTTTCAACGATTACACGCTTTTCACATGTCATTATAATGAGTGATTTTCTCGACTATCCTGAAAAAATCATCCAATATTTAACCGTTTTAACTACAAAACAAGTGACAGCGCATTTAATTGAAATTTCTGATCCCGCAGAAGAAAGCTTTCCCTACACAGGTCACACAGAATTTTTGGATCCTGAAACGAAAGAGAAACATGTTTCCACTAAAGCAGAAGATCTTCGTAAGAGCTATTGTAAACTATATCACGCAAGGCGACAAGAATTGGTAAATTTTTGCGCACGCCAAGGATGGTCTTATCACGTTAGTACAACAGATCAACCTTTAACAGAGACCATTTTTCATCTTGCAAATACAATGAGCGACTCTCCATTGCAAAAAAGGAGGGCACTTTGAGTTTTGCTGCTCCCTTTCTGTTACTAGGGCTTTTGTTCCTACCGGTCATTTGGTGGCTGTTACGGATAACTCCTCCATCTCCGCGTAAAGAGCTTTTTCCCCCTTTTCGCTTCTTACCCAAACCAACTCATCAACAAGAAACAGCAAAACATACACCTTGGTGGTTGCTCTTGTTGCGTTTAACCATAGCGGCACTTGTTATCATAGCTCTAGCACGCCCCACTTGGAATCAAAAACCAATAAGCTTTTCCGGATCTCAACCCCTTGCACTCGTTATTGATAATGGTTGGGTTTCTGTAAAAGAATGGAAACAGCGCATCTCTATCGCTGAAATGCTCCTTGCACAGGCAGAAAAACAGCAAAAAAATATTTATCTTGTTGCAACGGCTGAAAATAATATCTCCAATATAGAGCCCCAACCAGCCAAGATTATAAAACAGCATTTAATGCATTTGCAACCGCGTCCTTGGCCTGTCAACCGTGTGCATGCCTTCAAAAAACTCAGCGAAAGAACCAAAGGAAAACCTCTTGATATTGCTTATTTAAGTGATGGATTACAAACAAATGAAGATGAGCAAGCTTTTGCTCTTCTTGAAGAATTAAAACCTAGAAACTTCTTGTGGTATTTGACTGATATTTCCGATTTAACCGGCATAACATCCATAGAAAATAACAATGGAAACATGGGCGCGCGTATTATCCGCTCAACAACACACAGTAATACTCCCGCTATACTCAGCCTTTACGATTCAAATAATCAACTTCTCGGTCAATTTACGAACAATTTCTCTGAAGGAGAAACAACAGCACTTGTTCCTTTTAATGTACCACTTGAACTACGCAATGATATCGCTTGGATAAAAATAAACAATCAAAACCATGCTGCTGCAACCTTCTTGGTAGATAGCCATAACAGGATAAGCCGTGTTGCTCTTCTCTCACCCGATACCAATGAAATGGCACAGCCTTTACTTGCTCCATTTTATTACATTATCAAAGCCTTACAAGGTCATACACAGCTTATAACAGCCGGTGGAAGAGAACTTTCAACGGATATTGATCATTTGCTTAAACAAAATCCATCTGTTTTGATTATGGGTGACATTGTTAACATACCCCCAAAAGCAGAAAAAAAACTTTCTGATTTTGTGAATAAAGGGGGAACACTCATCCGCTTTGCAGGAGAAAAACTCAGTAGCGCAGAACATTACGATAACCTTCTTCCGATACCACTGCGCCCAGGTCAACGTTCCCTTGGAAGTATTATGTCTTGGACAAAACCACAAAAGCTTGCCCCTTTTGCAAAAAATAGCTTTTTCTTTGGTCTTCCCTTTCCAGGAGATGTTACTGTCTCGCGCCAAATCCTCGCAGAACCAACCCCAGATCTTTTTGAAAAAACGTGGCTTAGCCTTTCGGATGGAACTCCTCTTGTTACCGCAGCAAAACGTGGTAAAGGAACCCTCATTCTCATTCATGTTGCTCCTGACCCAACATGGTCTAACCTTCCTCTTTCTGGCTTTTTTGCACAAATGCTGCAAAAATTAATCACATTAGGTTCTAACGAAAACACAAACCTAACACACAGAGAAAAAAGAACAGTGATACAAAACCCTTGGCGAACTATAGCCGTTGACGGACAATTACAAGTACCACCCTCTGATGTTGTTCCTTTGATCTTTGACTCTCAAAATCCACCCCATCCTTCCTACCATACTCCCCCAGGACTTTATGGTGCCAAAAACAATTTTTATGCACTCAATCTCTTAACTCATTCGTCGCACTTGATGAAACAATCATCATTGCCAACTTCTCTTAATAAAAGCCCTTTATCTTACGATACAAAAGAAAAAAATCTTATCGGTCCACTTTTAGGATTAGCCATCTTATTATTCGCCTTTGACAATTTTCTCATTTTATGGATGGGAGATATTTTTTCTTTCATGAAACGGCGTAATATGTTTCTCGTCCCCTTTATAAGTCTTATTGCCTTGTTTTCATATGATCCAACTCTTCATGCACAAACGAAAGAAAATCATCATGATAGTGTACAAGCTGCTGGCGCAACACATCTTGCCTATGTTATAACCAATAATCATGAAATTGATACAACGAGTAAAAGTGGTCTAGAAGCGTTAAGTCAATTTATCGCAGAGCGCACAATGCTTACCCTTGGCTCTGTTACAGCACTTGATCTCGATAAAGATGAACTCTCTTTTTATCCTCTTATTTACTGGCCAATTGATGTTAAGAGTCCTATACCACCCCCCCAAAGCCTTGAAAAAATAAATAACTTTATGAAACATGGGGGAACAATTTTATTTGACACGCGCGATCAGATAAAGAGCAATCTTAATCTTGAAGGAGACGCTACTCCAGAAACGCAAAGATTACGAGATATCTTAAAAGAGTTAAATATTCCATCCATTGAGTCAGCATCAACAGATCATGTTGTTGCACGTTCTTTTTATATTATGCCAGATTTTCCTGGTCTCTACCGTGGTTCACCTTTATGGGTTGAATCCTCATCAACAAACAAAAAAAATAAAAACTCTCTTGCCAACGGCGATAACGTAAGCTCCCTTCTCATCACCGCAAATAACTTTGCTGGGGCTTGGGCACTTGATGAAAAAGGGGCATGGAAATATCCCCTTGTTCCCAATGATCCAATGCAACGTCTATGGGCATTTCGTGCAGGTTTAAATATTGTCCTTTATGTGCTTACAGGAAACTATAAAGCGGATCAAGTGCATGTTCCAGCACTCTTGGAACGCTTTAAAAGAGAAAGAAGGCAATGATATCATTTTTCACTTTTCAGCCTTTTTTACCACTCTTTTGGATTCTGCTCTTAAGCGGAATATCGATTCTTTTTGTCGTTGTTGGTCTTGTTACGCAACGGCAAGGTTCTTTATTTCGTCTGATGGCATTAAGCGCCCTTATCCTTGCTTTGCTCAATCCAATGATCATAAAAGAACAGCGCGAACCACTGAAAAGCACAGTAGGCATTGTCATTGACCGCAGCAAAAGCCAATCATTTGGAACACGTACAAATGATAGTGATGAAGCGCGCAGGCAATTAGTCGAAACACTGGCGCATTATCCACAATTTGAACCACGTTTTATTGAAGCTGGGAAACTTGCTGATAATCAATATGCGCCCTCAACGAATTTGTTTGAGACTTTAACACAAGCAGTATCTGATGTACCGCTCTCTCGTTATGCAGGAACCATTTTTATCACCGATGGACAAGTGCATGACATCCCTGACCTATCAGACCTTCATCATGAAGCACCTCTCAATGCCCTGATTACAGGATACTCAGATGAATTTGATCGCCAAATCAAGTTTATTTCTCCTCCACGCTTTGCCCTTGTCAACAAACCACAAACGCTCTCCATTTTGGTAGAAGATAAAGGCCCCGCCAAAAAAATAATATCACAGAAAGCAAATATTACACTAAGCGTCAATGGACAAGACATTGGCCATTATTCTGTAACTCCTGGCGTGATTTTTCAAACTGAAATTACCCTTCCCCATGCTGAAAAAAATATTATCCAAGTTATAACTGATCCACACAAAGGTGAACTAAGCTTGGAAAACAACCGCGCCATAACAATTATTGAAGGAATCAGAGAAAATTTACGCGTTCTTCTTATTTCAGGTGCTCCTTATAATGGAGAACGGACATGGCGAGACCTTTTGAAAGGTGACTCCAATATTGATCTTGTTCACTTTACTATTTTGCGTCCCCCCACCAAAGCAGATAATACGCCCTCAAGCCAATTATCCTTAGTGGTCTTTCCCACAAGAAAACTCTTTGTTGAAGAAATTAATAACTTTGATCTCATCATCCTTGATGGCTACCAGCACTCTACTGTTCTCCCCTTAATCTATTATGATTATATCGCCCAATATGTACAAAAGGGGGGTGCATTGTTGATGGTAACAGGACCTGAATTTACCCAAAAAAACTCACTTGCGAAAACACCTTTAATAAGCATTCTACCGGCATTGCCCAATGGAACTATTATTGAAAAACCTTTTCGCCCCACATTAACCAAAGAAGGTGAGCGCCATCCTGTCACAAGGGGTCTTGCAACACTTAACCTTCCCGCTTCTCAATGGGGGCAATGGTTGCGACAAATTGCTATTCAAAACATAAATAACGGAATCGCCCTCATGAAAGGAGCGGATGAACAACCACTTTTACTTCTCTCGCATGTTGATAAAGGACGTGTAGGCATGTTGCTCTCTGATGAAAGTTGGCTTTGGGCACGAGGTTTCGAAGGCGGTGGTCCTTATGCTGCTCTTTATCGTCGTATTGCCCATTGGCTCATGAAAGAACCAGAACTTGAGGAAGAAAAATTAAGTGCGACCAGCAGCCATCATCATTTAACAATTCGCCGCCAAACCCTTAAAGAGCATCCAGAGCCCGCTGAAATAATCTTTCCCTCTGGAAAAAAAGAAAATATTACTCTGACCAAAGAGAAAGAAGGCCTTTTTACTGCAACTGTGACCACTGATGAGACAGGAATTTTTAACATTAAAAATGGCGGTTTAACAATACTTTCTTCTGTAGGGATGCTCGATAATCTTGAGTTGTTTGACTTGATTTCAACACAAGAAAAACTAGCCCCCATTATTAAGCACACTGGTGGCTACATCGGACGTTTACACCCTGAAGGAAAAGAAAACATTCATCTTCCTCCATTTAAGCTGATTCAATCAAAAACAAGTCCGTCCTCTTCCCCAGCACATTCAATTGTTCTGAAAGAAGCAACAGAAACCCGTTTAATCAATACCTTTTATTTTTCGATATTTTCTGGTTTTTTTGCACTGCTTGCTTGCCTTTTACTGTTGAGCAGCATGTGGTATTATGAAGGCCGTTAAAAAGTCTGAGATTTCGTATAATAGTTTTTAAATTTAGCTTATCCTTTTACGTATTTACTTGTCTTTTATAATTATATAACGTATTGATTTATAACTCAAAATACAGTGGAATTCTCCTTATTTCCAATGTCCTCATATTAAAACAATAAAAAAACATTCTCTTGCGTATTATTAGAAGAGATGCTGTATGGATAGAAAACATCGAAGAAAAGAGTGAAATACCTCTTATGAATCCTCTTAAAACAAAGCAAGGATTTTCATAAAATTGGGGGAAAATAGTATGATGTTTTTTATTTGCACCTTGTATAAGTGTAGAGATGGTAGTGTACAGTAAGCCCTATATAGTTCACAGAAGCTTTCTATTATAGCATCGAATACCGGTCGTGAAATTAGCTCAAACACATTGAGAAATGTTTTTTTTTACAAATATGTGAATCTACAACACAATGATATTTTATTAGGGATATTCTATTTGGAATATTCCGCTTGAGACATTCTTTTTTGCAAGCTAATTTTCATTTTACAATCTTTCTTGCCTTTAAGCACTAACTTATCTTATGTTTATTCTTTAAATCGTTTTTAATACTTTACGAGCTTTTATGTTTTATCTTGCCCATATATCGGATGTACATCTTTCCCCTCTCCCGCAACCTTCCCTTTTTGAACTTTCTGGGAAACGTCTTACCGGTTATCTGAACTGGCAAAAAAAACGTAAGAGTCAGATGGCAACAGATGTCCTAGAAATTTTAATAGATGCCTTGAACAAAACAAAACCTGATCACCTTGTGATCTCTGGTGATCTTGTAAATCTTGCTCTCGATAAAGAATTTATACAAGCTCATCGTTGGCTACTTAATCTAGGAAAACCTCAAGATATTTCTTTGACATTTGGAAATCACGATGCCTATGTCCGCGGCGCTTTACAAAAAGCATGCACTCTCTTTAAACCTTGGATTACAGGTGACATCCCTCAAAAAAGTGCCTTTCCTTATATGCGCATTCGCAAAGATGTTGCCATCATAGCAGCTTCTTCAGCCATTGCGACATTGCCTTTTCAAGCTTCTGGCTATTTTGGTAAAATGCAAGCGCAAACTTTACCGCTCTTTTTAAAGGAAGCAGCACAGCGCAACCTTTTTCGTGTCGTCATGATTCACCACCCCCCCTTTCCAAAGGCCACGTCTTGGCATAAAAAACTACGGGATATAAAACGTTTTCTAGACGTTATCAAATACCACGGTTGTGAGCTTATTCTTCACGGACATACTCATTTACCCACATTGAATTACATTGAAGGACCAATTAAAAAAATTCCTATTGTTGGTGTTCCTTCCGCATCACAAGCTTTTGGTGATAAAAAACCGCCCGCAGGCTTTAATTTATTTTCCATTGAACGCTTACAAAATCAATGGCATTGCCAATTAAAACGTTATAGCATTATCAACCCCAAAAACGAGATTGCATGTACTGAAACAATTAATCTTTAAACACCTTCATAGTTGCCCAAACAACAAAAAATAAAAATATTTTTATTTCATATCCCTTTGGAAATCATAATTCTTATTTCCCTTTTTCTCCTTAAAAGATAAAGTTTCACCTTCTCTGTCAATAGATCAATTTTTCTCAGACAGTTCCATCTGCTGCCCCACTTATGTGACTAGCTTTTTACAAACTTATCGGTTTTCTTCCTTCCCGCTCTAAAGGACGAAATTTCTACCACATCTGATTTATAAATAATTCGGATTCTTGTCTCACGGGTTCCAGCTGCTAATTGCGCATGTGATTTACTTCACAAAGCTCTACACATAAACCCTGCTTTGAATTTCATCATCCACTCCTCCAAAAGCATCTAATGCGTAAAATCCTTATATTATTACAATGATGATATTTTATAGAATAATAGAGACGCTCATTCAGCTTCTATACCTGAAAATCAATGGCTAAAAAAGCCAAATAATAACTAAAGTATATAATTTAAATAACCCAACCTACTTGTGATTCATAAACAAATGATGTTGATTGATTTATCGTAAATAGATTTGAAATGATCCATTACTATTTCACTCAAAATTTATTATCGTACATTTAAAAAATTAGGAGAATAATAGATTATATTTCGATAACAGACATAGGTAATAATGTTTTTTATGTCTCAATAAATTCCTAATTTTCTCTCTATTTTTTCCTATAAATCACTTTATAATACTCTTTATAATTATTTTATTATTGAGTTATATTGCGGATGTAATTTTACGTTCTTTAGAATTTTTTGCGAGCTTTTTGTTATTAAATAAAATATTTTACGATACCGCAAAACAGAAAAGTTGATTGTATGAAAGATCTTTCAAATAAAATAAAATGCCATTAGCTTGCCAATTCACATGTTGGTTTAAAAAAGCATCTTTTAAAGCACCCAAACCCATTTCCCGACGGTACCTATGAATGATGTAATGTTAAGTCCATTTAGCAACACCATCTTCACGTTTATGGAAAAGCAAGCTAGTATCAAAATCTCACACTTTGCCACCCCCTAATGTAGCGACAGCCTTTAGCACTTAAAATGGTTCATAAGAAGCATTTTTATTCTTTCTTTAATGTTTTTATCTCACGACGCCCCCTCTTTTTGACGTGCAAAAGACATGGTTTTGATCGGTTCAATATGGTATAGGTTTAAAATGAGAAAATCTTATGACACTTGGGTCTCTCACTCAACATGACAAAAAGTAATTTATGTTTACAAATCAAAGTATTGTTCGAATAAAATAGTAGCTCTTTTGAGTAAAGGATATTTACTAGAACATATCTGAAAAATAAAAGCCTCATTCGAAAATGAGACTTTTGAAGTGTTTAATTCTGCAAAAAATTAAAATTTATAAGCTACACCCACACGAAAATCATTTGTCTTGTAGCCCATTTCAAATTTATCCTGTATGAACTTCTTTTTGCCAAAATCTGAATAACGATATTCTGCACGTACAATAATATTATCAGTCATTGCAAAATCAATACCACCTCCAAGGGTATAACCAATCATGGTCTTTTTTTCATCATGCAACCAATCAGAAAAATCAACTTCTCCATTTTTGCTATCAGCTACTGCCGCAAAAATATTCTGAAGCTGCGTATAAGCAATCCCTCCAGAAATATAAGGCATCATACGCTCAATCGCAAAACCAACTCTCACCCGTGTAGCACCAGCCCATTTTTGTTTTAAAGTATGACGTACAGCTTTAATAGGTGTTGTCGAATCCTCCTCATGCAAATCTCTTGTTAGACTTGTTTTTTCTACAAGTTTTGGTGTTTCTTCAGTTGGACTTTTTTTCGGTAGATTGACATCTTTAGAATCCTTTTTACCAAACCACATAATATCTGTATCAATACCTATAATAAAACTATTATCGATATCAATATTGGAACCTGCATAAACTCCCCCGATAAAACCAGAAAGTTTAGGTAAATTCTCCTTTCCAATTGGATTCCATATCCCTGTCTCATGTTTTAAATAACTTGCAGTCGTTTTACCTGAAAAGTTACCAATCTGTCCTCCAAGATAAAATCCTGTCCAAGACAAAGCAGGTGCTGGAATAACAGGAACAGGTTGTTCAGGAATAACGATATCCGACGCCTGTACTACAGAAATTAAAATTAAAGAAAATATAGATGTTGAGGCTAAATACTTTGTAATCATAATTGCTCCCCTAAAAGCTAATGTGATACATAAATAATGGTAAATCGTTTCACAATTTTTTGAAAAAATCTATAGCAAAAATGACACAGTTAAAAAATTAAAATTAGTTTTAAATAAAGCTTAAATATTATTTATAATTTCCAGAAGCTATTAATCTATAGCATCTTTTATAGCTTCATATTGATCATTATTATCTGAAATTATATAAATAATTATAATGTCAATTTTTTGAAAAAATGAGATAACGCTCATAAAAAATATGATTCACTAAATTAATCACTCATCGCTTTTTGTATAAAGAATGATACCTAGAATGGAGAATTTTTTCATCACACTTGAAAAAACAGTAGAGAACTTCACTCTAACCCTCTCAAGCGTCTATGAAATGAAAGACAAAAATTAATATATAAAAATGGAATTAATAATTTTTATTTATTCTTATAGAATTATTTTAATATTTCATGATTTTTGTAAAAACTGAACAGACCAATTGCCCAGTTTCTGCAATTAATTTTTCCACACGAAGCAAATCAGGTTCCCCAACACTATTCAACAAAAGATCACTTAATCCAGGTGGCATGTCATTGGGATCAAGAGAATCATTTAAGCAAAGCCGTATAATTTGACTCAAATTTGTATAAAGACGATAGGCATAATGTAAATCAGCAATACATGACTGATTAAGAAAACTGTTTGGTAAGTGATCTAAAATATCCGCTGTCGTCGCTCCAATTTGAAACTCCATGACATGCGTAATAAGAGAAAATTGAGCAATAAACTCCAAATCCATAATGCCACCAGACATCGTTTTTAAATCCCATTGATTTTTTGGCGGCTTTTCTTTTGCAATCAAGGCACGCATTTCACATACTTCTTTTGCAACTTCCTTCTTATCACGAGAAATAGCAATAATTGCACACACTTCATTTTCTAGTTTTTGTAAAAAATCAGGGTCTCCTGCAATGCCTCGAGCCCTTGTTAAAGCAAGATATTCCCATATCCATGCTTCTTGGCGATAATACTTTTTAAAAAATGGAAAAGAAACAGCAATAGGTCCTTTATTGCCTAATGGCCGTAACCTTAAATCAACGACATAAAGAATACCTTGGCTTGTAAGAGTGGATAAAGCAGAAACGAGGCGTTGTGCTAAACGCGTATAATATTGAGAGATATAAAGAGGCTTTTCTCCATCAGATATTTCTGCATCATCATCATCGTGTTCATAAAGCAAAACGAGGTCAACATCGGAATCTGCTGTTAATTCGCGACTTCCAAGCTTCCCCATACCCAATATGCCAACACGCCCCCCTTTAATACGACCATGAAGACGAGAAAATTCCTCTTGAACGGTAGCAAATGTTTTTGTAATCATAAGATCAGCAAGCGCAGTAAAAGCAAAACCCGCTCTTTCTCCTGTAATTGTACCGTTTAAAATTCGAATACCAATCAAAAAACGTTGTTCATCTGCAAAAATCCTTAAATGGTCAAGAATTTCCTCATAAGAAAGAACATTTTCAAGAAAATATTCAAGCCGTTTTTCTAAGTACGTTTTGGTCGGTAATTCTGAAAGAATATTCGGATCTAACATTCCATCAAAAACATGGGATCTGCGTGTAATAATTTCTGCAAGACGTGGAGCAGCACCCATAATAAGGACAAGCATATCCAAAAGAGAGGGATTAGACTGCAAAAGACTAAAAAGCTGAATTCCTGAAGGTAAGCCCTGTAAAAAACCATCAAAACGCAACATCGCCTCATCAGCTCGTTTTGTCCCACCAAAAGCTTTCAAAAGAGCTGGTGTTAATTCCGTTAATCTCTCGCGTGCTTCGGCTGATTGCGTTGCTTTATAACGACCAAAATGGAGCGTGCGCATAATACGACAAATATCACTTGCTCTTTCGAAGCCTAAACGGCTTAACGTTATTAATGTCTCCGGATCATCTTCTTCACCGGTAAAAACTAAATTACCAATTTCTAAACCAAGTTCTTGCTCATTCTCAAACAGTGCTGCATAATGTTTTTCAACAACCTGAAGTGTTTTTAATAAATCACGGATAAAACTGCTACTGTCTTGATAACCCATTAAATAGGCAACACTTGTGAATTGAGCAGTATCATTTGGAAGAAGATGTGTTTGTTCATCGAAAAGCATTTGAATACGATGTTCCACATTTCGAAGAAAAGCATAACTTTTTATAAGGCTATTTCTCGTTTTCTCACTGATCCAACCAAGCGTGTGAAGTTCTGCTAACATTGCAACTGTCTGACGTCCACGTAATTGAGGAAAACGTCCACCAGCAATGAGCTGCTGTGTCTGAACAAAAAACTCAATCTCACGAATACCACCACGACCTAACTTTATATTATGCCCATAAGCTGCAATTTGACCGTAATTTTTATGCGCATGAATTTGACGTTTGATCGAATGAATATCAGCAATAGCAGCATAATCTAAATATTTCCGCCACACATAGGGAAAAAGCTCTTTGAGAAAGTTAAAACCTGCCCTCTTATCACCAGCAACTGGACGTGCTTTAATCATGGCTGCTCGTTCCCAATTTTGCCCACGCCCTTCGTAATAACGCAATGCAGTCCTTACTGGTAAGGCCAAAGGGGTTGAACCTGGATCTGGACGAAGACGAAAATCAAGACGAAAAACATATCCTTCCGCAGTGCGTTCTTGAATGATACGGATTAATCGGCGTACCATTTTAGAAAATACGTCAACACTTTCAGAAAGATTACCAATATGAGGTGATGTTTCATCAATGAAAACAATAAGATCAATATCAGAAGAATAATTAAGTTCCCCTGCTCCTAACTTTCCCATCCCTAAAATAATTAAACCACAGTCTTTTTCTGGATTCTCACGGCTTAATAAATTGATCTTACCATGATCATGCGCTTCTCTTAATAGAAAACGTAGTGCTACACTTAATGCTGCTTCGCCCAAACGTGTCAACCAAACACATGAAACTTCGTAAGTAAAAACACCACCCAAATCAGCTAAAGCAATAAGAACATGCGCTTCTCGTTTTTTGCGCCTTAAAGCAGCCATCAATGAAGTTTCATTTATAGCTTCATCCTTATCAATAGCTGTAATATCATCTATAATTTCGCTCAGCCTTGTTTCTATATCAACATTTAATAAAGCACTAAGATATGATGGGTTGGCAATTAAAACCTCACGCAAAAAAGGAGATAAGGTCATAACCGAACTGATAAAATCAATCTGCGTTCCACTCTCTGAAATGATGGAAACAAGCGATTCTAAACCTTCTTTCCTTGCTTGTTCTTCCATGTCTTTTAACCATTGGGAACCACTTTTATCGAGAGGACATAAAGGGAGAAGCTGTGTTTTTAAAAAAGCTTGTTTCATCTGTGCTCCCTTGAAAAGCATTTTGCTTTCCTTTCTATTGCTTTATACTTTTAAAATAGTTGTTACGTATGAAAAGTGAAAAGTGAAGAAAAATATCTTTAAGGAAATAACAAAACAGCCCTAAGCCCTGGATTTGCATTTTCAAGTAACAATTCACCCCCGTGAAGCTTCATAACCGCTTTTGCTATACTTAAACCAATCCCAAACCCAGGTTGTGTGCGGCTTTCTTCAAGACGAACAAATCGTTCTGTCACTTTTTCACGTTTATCCTCTGCTATTCCTGGTCCATTATCGCTCACAACAACTAATAAATGTTCATCACGATATTCCATTGATAAGCAAACCTTCGCTTGCCTTCCACCTTTAGGCGCATATTTAATTGCATTATCTATAAGATTAAAAATTGATTGCGCAACAAGCTCACGATTCAATTTTAGCTCTTTATCAAATATATCTCCCAACTGAAGTAAAACACCTGACTCTTCAGCAAAAGGTTCGTAAAGCTCAACAGCATCCTCAAGGATCAGTTTCATATTAATCATTTCAAGATGTTCAATTGCACTGCTGGCCTCAATACGTGAAATCATTAAAATCGCATTGAACGTACAAATAAGTTGATCTGATTCTGCAATAACCCTATCAAGGACCTGACGATATTCAAGCTTTGTCTTATTTCCTGAAAGCGCTTCTTCAGCGCGATTTCTAAGACGCGTTAACGGCGTTTTCAGATCATGAGCAATATTATCTGATACTTGACGTAAACCAATATTTAACTCTTCAATGCGGTCTAACATAACATTAAGATTGGTTGACAATCGATCAAACTCATCCCCTACTCCAGAAACAGGTAAACGCCCACTGAAATCACCATCCATCAAGCGCTGTGATGCAGCCGTTACATGATCAATCCTTTGTAAAGCTCTCCTGCCAACAAAAAACCATATGAGTAAAGCGCCTCCAACCATTGCAGCAAGTGCAATGATCACAGCTTTGCGAATAACAACAGCAAAACGTTCTGGCTCATCCAAATCACGTCCTATAAGAATCTTCATAGCATTAGGTAAATCAACAATAACCGCCAAAGCGCGATGTTCACTTGTTTTGCCATGTTCTCCAAAACGGGAATACAAAAAAGAGGTAGAAATAAAACCACTCTGATTCAAAAGACCTAATTCAATACGTGCTACATTTCCAGCTAAAATACGCCCCATAGAATCTGTAACAAGATAAAGAAATGCTCCTGGTTGTCTTGAACGATAATCAATAGTGCGCATTAATAAGGATAATCCCCCATAATTATAAGCATTTTCAATATACTTTAATTCTTCATGTAAAGCCTGTTCAGTTTGCTCTGTTAACAATGAAGCAGAAAATGCCGTCATATAAATAGAAAGTCCTGTTGCCACCAATCCAAACAATAAAATGTAAAGTGCTGAAAGCCTTAGCGCCGTCGTGCGCATTATATTAATCAAACGATTCATGCTTTGTTATCTGGTACTTTCAGCATATATCCAGCTCCACGCACTGTATGGAGAAGGGGAACATCAAAATCTTTTTCAATTTTGGCTCTCAAACGAGAGATATGGACATCAATGACATTCGTTTGTGGATCAAAATGGTAATTCCAAACGTTTTCCAAAAGCATAGTGCGTGTAACAACCTGCCCCGCATAACGCATCAAATATTCAAGTAAACGAAACTCTCGTGGTTGCAATAGAATGTTTCTATCACCTCGTTTTACCGTATGTGCTAACCGATCAAGCTCAAGATTACCTACACAGTAAACAGTTTCTGCTTCTTTAGGATTTTTCCGCCGTTGTAAAACTTCAACACGCGCAAGAAGTTCAGAAAAAGCATAAGGCTTTGTTAAATAATCATCTCCCCCTGCACGCAGCCCCGTTACACGATCATTAACTTGCCCTAAAGCAGACAGAATAAGAACCGGTGTTTCATTGCCTTTAGCGCGCAATTCAGCAATAATAGAAAGACCATCACGATGCAAAAGCATTCGGTCAACAACCATAACGTCATAATTTTCCGTGGTTGCTAAAGCGTATCCCGTATCTCCATCATAAGCAACATCAACAGAATGCCCTACTTCCCAAAATGCTTTTTCGAGATAATGCCCCGTCTCATGATCATCTTCAATAACGAGTATCTTCATAAAACGTATCTCCATTATTTTATTATGTTGTAGGACAAATGTTTAATAAACATTTGTCCTACAACTAAAGCCTTATTTTTTGAAAATTGGAAGAGCAACAAAACGATTTTGATCATTTGTTCGCACTTGTAAGAGTATAGCCTTTCGTCCTAACTGCTGAGCATTTTTGATTGTGTTAATAATATCAGAGACTCGTTTAACTGGTTTATTATTTACTGTCACAATGATATCACCAGGGCGTATCCCTTTATCTGCAGCATCTGAATCGGTATCGACATCCGTTACGACAACCCCTACACCATCATCAGAAGGCATAACAATCAAACCATAATCTTCCAATGTTTCATCTAAATCACTCTGTCCATTTGAATATTTTGAAGTCTCTTTCTTACTTTCATCTTCAGACATTGAAGCGAGTTTAACCTTTATACTCTCCTCCTTACCTGATCTCCAAATCCCTATGGTTACCATTTCTCCTGGTTTAATATTTGCAATACGTTTCGCCAGCTCACGCGCATCAGCAACTTTTTCATTATTCACTGAAATAATTACATCACCCGCTTTAATACCAGCCTTTTCTGCCGGTCCTTTTAACGGATCAGTAACCAAAGCACCTTTGGCTTCTTTCAATCCTATTGAATCGGAAATCTCCTTTGTTACCGGCTGAATCTGAACACCTAACCAACCACGTTGAACTGAACCTTTTTCAATAAGTTGTTGTACAACCTGTTTTACAGTCGCTGCTGGAATAGCAAAAGCAATCCCAACATTTCCTCCAGAAGGAGAAAAAATTGCTGTATTAACCCCAACAACCTTTCCATTAAGATCAAACGTTGGACCACCAGAGTTTCCTCTATTAACAGCAGCATCAATCTGAATAAAATCATCGTACACACCAGTGCCAATATCACGTCCACGTGCAGAAACAATACCTGCTGTCACAGTTCCACCAAGACCAAATGGATTCCCAATGGCAACAACCCAATCCCCAACACGAAGCTTTGAATCATCACCAAAATCAACATAAGAAAATTTTCTTTTATCATTCACTTTTAATACGGCAAGGTCGGTTTTTGGGTCTTTCCCAATGAGCTTTGCGTTCAATTCTGTACCATCATCAAGAACAACAGTATAACTTGTTCCGTCAGAAATCACATGATCATTGGTCACAATGTAACCATCAGATGAAATAAAAAAACCCGATCCAAAAGCAACAGGACGGAGTCTCTGCGATTGGTGCGGAAATTTATTTTTAGGTTTATCAAAATCATAAAACTCTTTAAAAAATCTTTTTAAAGGATGCTGATCTGGTAATTGATCAAGTCCTGGACCACTAAAAAAGTTGCTAAAGAACCTATCTTCTTTCTTTTTATTGCTCTTTACTTGTACTGCCACAACGGCTGGTTTCACTTGAGCAACAATATCGGCAAATCCCTGTTGTTGCATTAACGAAGTAAATACAGAACTTGCATGAGCCTTTGTCATCCACAAGCTTGATGTACATCCACTAAAAAACAGTGCACTTTCCAATATCGCAGAAAAACTCACTGCGACAAATGTTTTAAAGAAAGCCTTTTTAACCATTTATTCTATGCTCCTATTCAATCATACCTTTATTTCAATTCCGATCACTTATAAAATACCAGACCTTACCATTTTCTGTCTAAATTATTAAAGTTTTGTAAGGTTTCAGTATTCCCTAATATAATTACAATAAGATTGTCTGCTCATTGCAGATGATCTGATTTTTTCTTTTATGTAACATTTTTTTAATGCAATGACATTTTTGACTGTTCTTTTTCATTCACATAACGCATGATTATTCCGTTTGAAGTGGAAAAATATGATACTTACGCCAATGATAATAATGATCAAAGGCGAGAACCATAAAAACCAAGTTATCTTATTCAATGGTGGTTTCAAGAGAATAAATTCACCATATCGCTCAACAAGAAAGTCAGTGACTTGCTGATTACTATAGCCCATTTTTAGCCTTTCCCGAATTAAAAGCCGTAAATCACGTGCTAAAGCAGCATCTGAATCATCAATTGATTGATTTTGACAAACCGGACAACGTAAATGCGATGAAATATGGCGTGCTCGCGCTTCAAGAATCTTATCCTTTAAAATCTCATCCGGCTCTACTGCTATTGCTAATCGAAAAGGAAATGTTGCAATTAAAAAAAATACAATCCAAAGAATTTTTTTCATCTCAATGTCTTTTCCAAAAATTTAAAGCAAGCACTACCCTATTGTACATGCCAATGCGAAACCAATACCCCAGAAGAGAAAGACATCCCCCCATAGCCATCATGAATGCCCCTAACCAAATACATATTACATAAGGCTTCCACCATACGTGCACAACGAGACCCCGATTATCAATATGTCCCGGTACAATATATAGCTGTGATAAGCCATGATTTTTAAGACCAACTTCTGTTGTTGATGTATTTTGGCTTGAATAAAATCGCTTTGAGGCTGTTACATGACCTACAATGTTTTTATTTTCATATATTTTAAAATAAAACTCCATTGTCGAATAATTCGAACCAACACCATCATACACTGCATCAAAATGAAGCGTTTTATCCGCTATCGTCACCCTATCCCCTACGTTCATGATTAAAATACGTTCTTGCCCAAAACTTGCCACGCAAACAATACCAAATAATGTAACGCCTAATCCCATATGTGCTATTGCTGCACCAAAAGTAGACCATGGCAATCCAAGAAATCTCTTAACGCGTACTGAAAAAGCTCTCTTACCATATCCACTCTTTCCCCATAGATCCGCTAAACTGCCTAAAAAAACAAACGCTGAAAGCCCAATCCCTAAAACTGCAAAAATATCACGCACAGATGTCGCATAAAATATTATAAAACAGACGATACCAACCAATACAAAAACAAACCACAACCGTTCAAAAACTGCAAGAAAATCACCGCGTTTCCATGCCACCATTGTCCCAAACGGAACAAACAACAACAGCAAAACCATTAGCGGTCCACAGGTAAGGTTAAAAAAAGCAGCCCCTACAGAAATTTTTTGCCCTGTTAATATCTCAATAAAATAAGGATAAAGCGTACCAATCAATACTGTTGCTGTTATTGTTGTCAGTAACAAGTTATTTAAAACAATAAACCCTTCACGTGAAATTGGTTGAAAAAATCTTTCTGTTTTTAAAATAGGGGTACGCAAAGCAAAAAGAAGAAAAGCAGCTCCCGTAAAAAAAAATAAAAGAGCAAGAATTGCTTGCCCGCGTGCTGGATCAACAGCAAAACTATGAACAGAAACTAAAAGCCCAGAACGCACAAGAAAAGTTCCCATCAGAGAAAGGGAAAAAGTAAGAAGCGCTAAAAACAGAGTCCAACTTTTCAATATTTCTCGTTTTTCGAGAACAAGAGCAGAATGTAAAAGAGCCGTTCCTGAAAGCCACGGCATAAACGAAACATTTTCAACAGGATCCCAAAACCAATACCCCCCCCATCCTAGCTCATAATAAGCCCAATAAGAGCCAACCATAATACCCAATGTCAAAAAACACCAAGAAAGTAAAAGCCACGGACGAATCCCACGCGCCCAAATTCTATCAACATGTCCCATAATCAATGCCGCAACGGCAAAAGAAAAACAAAGTGAAAAACCGACATAACCTAAATAAAGTAGCGGTGGATGAATTGCTAATGCGATATCTTGTAAAAGAGGATTGAGACCATTTCCCTGCAATGCTGGTGGATTTACGCGTAAAAATGGATTGGATACAAAAAGAATAAATAAAAGAAAAGCAGTTGTAATCCAACTTTGGCAAATTAAAACAAGCGTCTTAAAATCTTCTGGCAAATGTTGGCTAAAAAAAGCCATCAATGCGCTAAAAAAAGCAAGACTTAAAACCCATAACAACATAGAGCCTTCGTGGTTGCCCCAAACACCTGTAATTTTATAGAGCATCGGTTTTTCTGAATGAGAATTCTCAACAACGTTCAAAACAGAAAAATCAGATACGACATAAGCATAAATTATCACTAAAAAAGATAAAAGCAGTAATGTAAAAGTGATATATGTTAGAGGAACAACTGTTTGCATTAACAAACGCTCTCTCCACCAAAAACCTAAAGCAGGTAAAAATGCCCCTAATAAGCTTACTGAAAATGCTGCAGCTAAAAAAATATGACCCAGTTCGACAAGCACAATCGAATTATTTCTCCATAATGTAATGTTTTTTCAAACGATCAGCTGTTTCTTTAGGCATATAAGTTTCATCATGTTTTGCTAAAATACGCATCCCTATAAAAAAGCCCTGTTTATCGAAATGCCCTTCTACGATCACCCCCTGACCTTCACGAAAAAGATCCGGTAAGGCACCATTGAAAATTACTTTTTCATGTTTTTTGTTATCCGTTACAAAAAAAACAACGCCTCTCTCTCCAACATATTGAACAGTTCCCTTTTCAACAAAGCCACCCAAACGCAAAGGGCGCTCCGTTAAAATATCTTCTCTTGTAATTTCAGAGGGCATTCTAAAAAAACTGACCGCATGACGCATTGCATACACTATGAGACTTGCTGCAATTGTCATAACCAAACAACATAATAATATGATCAATAAGCGCTTTTTTTTTCGCTGCTCTAAAATAACCTTCCATGAGGCAGAATTCTTTAAAGATTGACTGTTCATAGACACTCTGCGAAAAAATTTACGTTATAATTAAGTATCAATATTTTATTTTTTAAAAGCTTTGCACATCTTCTACATAGGTGCAAGATTTCTTTTCTTTGTATGCTCACTCGATAAATCACGTAACTGAATTATCATTTTTTTAACACGTGATTGTCCTGAAAAATTTTCAGGCATTGTGTCAAGAAAGCTTTGTAAAAATTGCACTGCCTGCGCAGTTTTTCCTGCTTGATGCAATGCATCAGCCAACAATAAACGTGGATAAAAATCTGTTGGCGCTAAATCTGCTGCTTTTTGAAAAGCATTTTGCGCTTCTTGCGTTATCACTCCCCCTTCATAACCAACCAATGCTAAACCGTATCCTACAAGCCTTGGAGCTGTTTCTCCATTCAAACGAAGTGCATCTAAATAAGTATTCACTGCTTCTTGAAAAAGGCTTTCTTCGAGATACCCTACCGCTAACGCATCTGCTAGCTTGCCATCATGAGGTGCACGGAAAAAAAGCACTTGTAAACGAATAAGCTTTTCTTGCTTACTAAGAGTTTGAGGATCCTTATCCATTAATTCGCTAAAAAAATAACTTTTCACTTCTGGATTGCCTGTCAGCCCATAAATATTCCATGTCATAAGGAGAACAAACAAGATACTTAAAGCCTTAAGAATATTTCTTTTTTTATAATGCATATAAAGCTTGTTAAACTCAATCATACGCTTATGGCTTCTATAACCACCCACGGTTTGAACTTTCCATTCTTTTTTTATCTCATCATCAAAACGTAGTGAAAGAAAAAGAACACTTGCCAGAAAAATCAGAAAAAATGCTGCAAAAATCAATAAGAGCATATCGTTTTTTTCCAATACGAACAGAGAATAACTCGCTTACATTTTATCCTCTTCATGAGAAAAGTGATGTGAATTAATAAAAATTCATTTTTTCATGGAGAATATTATAAAATCTATTGTATATATCAATTAAATAAAGAAACTAAAAACAATGTTTCCCTACTCTTTGATGTATTATCTGAAAATACTGCTTTACAAACTTTATAGACATTTCTTGCTTAAGGAGAAAATATGTTATTCTCCCATCTTAGGTAATAAAACTTTTGCATACAACCCACCCAAATCAGAACGTGATAAAAAGAGATTGCCACCATATTCACTGACCATATCTGAAACAATTGCTAACCCTAAGCCTGACCCTAGTTTACTTTCATTAAACCGCCGCCCTCTTTTTAATGCTTCATCAATTTTGTCTTCTGTTAAACCAGGACCATCATCTTCTACAAAGATACTAAAATATTCTGTTTCTTCAGCATTTTCTTCTAAACAACAAGAGATCAAAACCTTTGCGCGAGACCACTGAGTAGCATTTTCAATCAAATTCCCTATAATTTCTTCTAAATCTTCCTTCTCTCCAGAAAAAACAATATCATCAACATCCATAATAAATTGAATTTGTTTTTCAGGATTAAGCTTTTTCATAACCCGTACCAAGCGTTCAAGCACACTGCGAACAGACGTATGATAGACAACACTATCGCATTGTGCTGCAATCCGCGCACGCTGAAGATAATGATTGATTTGAGCTTGCATTATTTGCGTTTGCTCTCTCAACAAACTAGCCTTTTCTCCGCGCATCTTATCTGTCTCATTCATAATCACGGATAGAGGCGTCTTCAATGAATGCGCGAGATTACCAACCTGTGTGCGAAATCGCTCGATAATACGCTGATTATTATTAATGAGAGCATTCATCTCTTGTACAAGCGGCATCACTTCGCTTACTAAATCCGTATTCACATAATGAACTCTTCCTTCGCGAATATCATTCAATGCACGTCGAATAAGCTTCAACGGTTGAAAACTAAAGAAAATAATAGCAATATTAATAAGAACACTCCCGATACCGAAACTCCAAAGAAAAATTTGCAAAGTTCGCTTAAATTCCTTTACCTGGGCATGAGCTTCATCGATATTCCCAACAAGCCGAAAACGTGCAATATGATTTTTATTATCAAGAACAACATCACTCTCAATCACTTGTAGCTTTTGACCATTGTTCCCCGTTATCCGATAAGAGCGAAAGAATTTATTGTCAAAAGGTATATCAACATCACTTGGTGTAAATATCTCCCCTGTTCCCAATGAGGGAGATGTCAATCTTCCTTTTAAATTATGGGATATCGCAACAACTTCCCAATACCATCCTGTTGTTGGATCAGAATAACGAATATCATCAATCCCAGCCCCTCCTATCAAAGTACCTTCCGATGACACCGTCACTGTTGCAATAAGACTGTAGAGTTGAGCAGAAAGGATACGCTCTAGGCTTTGTTCAGTCGAACGCTTATAAAATAAAATACTTACTGCAGAAATCGATAAAAGAGAAATAACAACCCATAATGTTGATAAGATCATAACACGTAAACTGAGAGATCGAGTAATTACAAAAAAGAACCTCCTATACCAATTATTCTCTTCAAAAACATTCATTAATCACCTCGCGTTCTCACGCGATATCCCATTCCTCGAATAGTTTCAATCAAATCCATTCCAAGCTTTTTCCGTAACCGACCTACAAAGACTTCCACCGTATTCGAGTCCTTATCAAAATCCTGATCATAAAGATGTTCAGTAAGCTCTGTTCTTGAAATGACCCTGTCACAATGATGCATGAGATACGAAAGCAGTCTGAATTCATAAGATGTTAGTTTAATCAATTGACCATCCACAAAAACACGAGACGTCTTTGTATCCAACAAAACATTTCCGCAACATAATGCACTTGTCGCATGTCCCGTAGTGCGACGAATTAATGCTCGCAAGCGCGCCATCACCTCCTCCAAATGAAATGGCTTCACAACATAATCGTCAGCTCCAGCATCAATACCGTGCACCTTATCAGACCAACGGTCTCGCGCCGTTAGCATTAAAACAGGCATGGAGAGCCCTTCTTGACGCCATTTTTCAACAACACTAATACCATCAATCTGCGGTAAACCTATATCAAGTATCACCGCGTCGTAAGACTCTGTGCTCCCTAAAAAATAAGCCTCTTCACCATCGAAAGCACTATCGGAAACATATCCTGCACGTCTTACAGCTTCTGCTAATTGATGGTGAAGATTCCGATCATCTTCAACGATTAAGATACGCATCACAACACCATCTGCCAAAAACTAATCAGCAGGAACAAAAAATTCAACACGACGTAACTTTTCACCATTACGGGCTGGTACAACAACTACAATCGTACACATGTCCTTTCCATCCTGAACAACCGATTTTGAACGGACGAGAACCCCGCTCTCTTGCGCAGCAGCCTTCTTACCTACTTCAGCACACCCAGAAGCTAGAACAGAATCTGCTTCTAAAAAAGCTGCTATTATTACGAATAAGAATTTTTTTTTCATCATAAATATTTCAATAACCCATCTCTTCTCTTCCTTGATAAAGGATAAAAGAAATAATGGTTTTTTTTGGTCGATTAAAAAATCACAAATGGAAACAATTTATCCTCTATCTTACAGAAGAACATATTAACATTACTCCAAATTTTTAAAAAATCAAAAAAATATTTTTAATAATGAGAATAAAATTTATTCAATAAAATAATAAAATATTAATATACTATCTTACAAAAAATGAATAATTCTAAAACAAATTCTTTCTCTGTTAGAACTATAGAAAAAAAATACTTCTACTCCATATAATTATTGTAGATTTGTTTGGTTGTATTGCTTTGCCATAGGCTCTCTTTAAATGTTTGATTTTTTTAAAAAAAAGAAAGGGCAACACCGTAAGCCATTTCATAGTCCTGCTCTCATTGAATTAGACGCACGATTAGACACAGCGTTTTATCACATTCGTTCTGCTAACAGTTTTTTCTGGAAAAAGGCAAAAATCATCTCACAAAATTTTCATCTTCAAGGATGGAAACGTTTTATCGTTGAAGTTCTCGATGAAATACTGACATTAGGGTTGATGGGATTTACTCTTTTCACTATTTTGGGCATTTCTGTTTTTGAACTGACCAAAACAGATTGGTCTTCTCCTAAAAACTTTTCCATTCTTTTTCTAGATCGCTATGGAAATTCCATTGGGCACCGTGGTGCACTGCCGGCAATCTCTGTCCCCGTTGAAGAAATGCCTGACACTGTCATTAAAGCGGTTCTCGCTACAGAAGACCGTCGTTTTTTTGATCATTGGGGCATTGATTTTCAAGGACTTACACGGGCAATTTCACAAAATATGCAAGCTAAAGGTGTGGTGCAAGGTGGTTCAACTCTCACACAACAATTGGCTAAAAATTTATTTTTAACAAACGAAAGAACCATAACACGTAAAATCAAAGAAGCTTATCTTGCTCTTTGGCTAGAAGCAAATTTTAGCAAAAAGCAGATTTTACAACTTTACCTTGACCGAGCCTATATGGGAGGAAACAATTTTGGTATTGCCGCAGCGGCAAAATTTTATTTTGGAAAAAACATACGTCATGTCTCTTTAAGTGAATCTGCTATGTTAGCAGGACTCTTTAAAGCTCCAACAAAATATGCTCCTCATAGTCATCTCTTTGCAGCTCAAACACGTGCCAATATCGTCCTTTCTAATCTTGTTAATAGTGGCTTTATGACGAAGAGCCAAATTATCAATGCGCATCGCCACCCTGCTAAGGCACTTCCCCAAAGAGAAAATAATCAGCCAGATTATTTTCTTGATTGGGCATTCGAGGAAGTCAAAAAAATGCGTAATCAACTTCCAAGCCATAGTTTAATTATTCAATCGACCCTTGATCCGAATATTCAAAAAGCAGCAGAAGAATCAATTGCATATCATTTACATCAATATGGTCAACAATATCGTGTAACACAAGCAGCCACCGTTATACTCGATAATAACGGTGCGGTATGTGCAATTGTTGGAGGACTAGATTACAAAAAGAGCCAATTTAACAGAGCAACACAGGGCGGTCGACAACCTGGTTCTTCATTCAAACCTTATGTTTATGCAGCCGCAATGGAACATGGATTATCACCCTCAACAATCGTTCTAGATGCTCCCATCAATTGGGGAGGTTGGACACCCAAAAATAATTCTGGTCGTTATCTGGGAAAAATTGACTTAGCAACAGCTTTAGCCTTTTCCATTAATACAGTCCCTGTTTATCTCACCTACCAATATCTTAACCGCGATACCCAACCTATCATAGATCTCATTAAAAATATGGGGATTAACGCGCATATTTTATCACACAAAACGATGGTTCTTGGCACTTCCAACATGACCCCCATGGATCAAGCTACAGGCTTTAATGTCTTTGCCAATGGAGGAATAGCGGGTAATCGTCATGGGTTTACGCAAATCAAAACAATTGATGGTCGTGTTGTGTGGGATTTCGAACATAACGGAAAAAAACTACACCGAGTTCTGAGTGAACAATCAGCAGCTTATATGAATCAAATGATGGTGGGTGTCACAACACGAGGATCTGGTAAGCGTGCTGCGTTGCCCATGACTCTTGTCGCTGGGAAAACTGGAACATCACAATCTTATCGTGATGCTTGGTTTGTTGGCTTTACGGGAAATTATACGGGAGCGGTATGGATGGGAAATGATAATTTTTCACCGATGAATCGTGCTTTTGGGGGTGGCGTTCCTGCCATGATATGGCATCGTATCATGCTTGCTGCGCATCAAAATATTATGCTCAAACAGCTCTATGGTGTTAAAGATTCTCTCCTTCCTTATCAGCCTCCAGTACTTTCTTCCCGTGTAGATTCTGAAGTTCCTTCCCCAATACCCTCTACGCTTTCTCCTGAAACATTAAATATCGTGCGATTGATTAACAAAGATCTGAAAAAACCATCTGCAATTTCTTTGAAGATGAAAACAACTGGAGATTCAACATTTTGAATTCAAGATATTCACTGATGTTTTTTAATATCACCATTTTCTTTTTTATCTTCGCTTTTTCCATTTTATGTGGAACACTGAGTGTCGATTATGTGCTCAATTCCTTTCCTCATTTTGGACTCTTTAGAATTGGAAAATGGAGTGCTTATTCCCAAATGGGAACCGCCAATATGGATCCTTATACCCGCGCCCGCACCGCTAAACAAGGCATTGTTTCACTCGGACGAACTGAAGGTATTCAATTCCAGATTTGGCAAGATAACCAAGGGCGTCCACTCCACCCCCACTGTCATTATTTACTCAAAGGCACCATCCCTGAAACCCGTCTTTTTACCCTTTATACAGCTGACAAATCCCTAAAACCCTATACTTCATCCAAAGAAATACCTTTTGAACTCCACACTGACAATATTATCTATGAGCATGATGGCTCATTGCGCATCAATATTTCACCCACACCGCAAGCCGGCAATTGGCTTGCAACAGTTAGTCAAAAAGAATTCGGGCTTATTCTTACCTTATACGATACCTCAATCATCTCTGCAACGGCATTACAAAAGCTTACAATGCCATCAATAGAACAAATCCCATCAGGACAAATAAATTGTGACTAGATTTATTTATACCGCACTTCTTGCAATCATTGGCGCTATTATCGTTCATATTTGCGTTCTCTTTCTGATCCCCTATTGGGCACAAGATAATATATGGACAGCACTAAAAAAATCTGGAACCTCTTATCAATTTGTCGATTTTACGCCCAATAATCCTATTCAGCAATCTGCTGATCCACTCTTTCTTCTTAAAGTCTGCAGATTTAACCTTGAAAATGGACCTGTTCATTTAAAAGCTTTGAAAACACAACAATTTTGGTCACTAGCAGCCTACACACACGACGGAATTATTTTCTATAGCCTTAATGACCGAACAGCCCCTGATGCGACACTTGATCTTATCATTGGAAAACCAATACAAATCATAGAACTCAAAAAATCAAAACCTAAAAAAAATACCAATTCAGTTTTGGTTGCTAAAAATTTGAATGAAGGGTTTGTTATTTTACGTACTTTTGTCCCTTCTTCCCTTGCGAAAAAAGAAAGTGAAGCTTTCCTTTCATCTGCGACCTGCCGTATATTTTATGAATAAAAACCGACTAACCTCTCATTTGTACAACACCTTACTTTCTATACAAAATACATGAAGCCTATCAAAATGGTTATCTTTTTTCTCTATTAATTGAATATTCGAATTCAGATTTGTCTGATTGTAGATCCCTCAATTTTTTATTGAGGTAGAATGAAATCTCTATTGCACATCATCATATCCTATTTGATACGCATTATCTGACAGAAAAAACTCCCCGCAATCAGAAGAGAAAAATCAAGAGTAAAGTTCTAAAAAATATGCTGCTAACAACCGTAAAACTTGTTATTTGAGTTTACTTCTTTTATTTACAAACATTCCCATAAAGTTCGCATCAATAACATGATAAACTATAGAAGAAATACTGATTACCTTCAATGAAGTGCTAAAATAACCACTGGAAACTTATAAGACATTACGCATCCTTGACCTCAAAAATAAGTGCTTTATTTTTGTTTTATGAGCATAAGCTTTTTGTAAGATAGGCACTCTGAAAAAACTTGGCTTATAGTTTACAATTGAGGGGAAAAACTTCATGAAGAAGAGATATGTTCGGTTAATTTCAAGAGCAGCAGTATGGTCCCCTCGATTTGGTGGTTTAGCCTTCTTTATTTTATTATTTTCGGTCATCTTACAACGTTTTTCCGTACTTAACGTAAGCGACTTCATAATCTTGATAGGAATCTCTACTTGCTGTGTGATTATTTCTCTTTTTCTCGCTCTTAAAGCACTTCATAGTTTGTGGGTCTATGGAGCCCTAGGGGGAATGAAAGCTTTAAAAGGGATCGTTTATTCACTCATAACTGCGACACCATTGATGCTCTTTTTTGGACTTTGGTTTACCTTACCGGCTCTTTACGACGTTTCTACCGATACACAAAGACCACCGGCTTTTTTTCGCACAATACGTCCCAGCGATGCTTTACCGCTCAAAAGTGTTTTGACTGAACAAGCAACATTACAGATGTCACAATGGCCAGAAATGTCGGGGCGCCGTTATGATGGTTCACCTGATCGTATTCGCGAATCTGTTCTCAATGTTTTAGCAGCCTATGATTGGCCTGTTGTGGCTCAACGAGAGTTTAAAGGTGAAGAAAATGCGCTTTATATTGAAACGAGAGCTAAAACTTTTTACCTTGGGTTTATTTCGGATATCGTGATACGCTTAACTGATGAAGGGGATACCACTTTTGTTGATATGCGTTCTGCTTCTCGTTATTTGCCAAGAGATTTGGGGACAAATGCTGCTTTTATTATCGATTTTATGGATGCACTTGATACAGAAATCGCCTCACTTCCTCTTTCTGAAGATAATGAGTAGAGGTTAGAAGTATAATAAGTTACATTTACTAAATTAGCTTATTTCAAAAATAAATTTTGAGACGTGCAGAAACGCACAAAACATTTATCGTCTTTCGACGGCCATAAGCATTACTGACAAGTTCTTTAAACACCCAAAAGCAACTTATAGACTCTTTTTAGCGCGTGACATATAGATAAAATATTTGAATTCAAATTCTAAACTTAAATACTATAATTGATTTTACATATATTTTTTATGCTCAGAAATCTCATCATAAAAGTAGGAAAGAAGACTTCTCTAATAAGGAAATTAAGCATTTCTTACAGGCTTATTTTTCCAATGAAAATAGAAAAATATATCTTCATCAAGAAAGATGAAATATATTTATCATAAAATATGATGCATATGTAATATAGTTACAGAAAAAAATAAACAATAAAATACACATAAATTCATCTGTATTTTACAATAAATGATTATTTCAATTTTATAAAGAAATTTCATAATAATAAAAAAATATATATTATTACAAATAATAGAAACTTATTTAAATGAAAATAATTTTTTATCAAAAATAATTTAAATATAAATACTAATATCTAATATATTTAAACGCAACATAAATAAAACAAAACGCCAAAAATAACAAAAAGAACCACCCAAATGTCTTAATCGCTTCCTTTATACTATTTTTCCAACTGTCACCACTGTATCTATAAATTAATAAAAATGAAAATATAAAAACAAATACTGAAAATAAAATATCAAAAACATTATTATATAAAGATAATAAATAATCATTTTTCATATAAATAACGTATACAAATAAAAAATGTTATAGAAAGTAATATAATAAATATAATGAACAAAAATGTGCTTAATAACATTTTTTTCACAATTTCTTTGTTACTATAACCTTTAAATTTATACCGTAAAAACATTGCATAGAAAAATATAAATAAAGCACATGTATAAGATAATAATTCTGCAATAATACGAATAATATCACTCATAAAAAAATCCAAATTAAATATATATAAAAACAATAAACATTAACATATATTAATTCATACAAAAATTAATAAATTAAAATAATATAAAAAAATAATTTATTATTATTTAATTATTTTTTTTCATTAAATACTTTATATACATAATACAATTTAAATAAATATACTTAAACAAAAAAATGCAAAAAACAATTCATAAAATATATTAAAAATATAGATAACAAATAAAATTTCCAAATTAATCTATAATTATAAATTAATAATGAATAATCATTGTTCATAGAAATAACGTATATAAATAAAAAATGTTATAAAAAATAATATAACGAACAAAAATATTCTTAACAAAATTTTTTTCCAAATTTCTTTTTTACTATAACCTTTAGATTTATAATATGAAAACAATGTATAGAAAAATATAACTAAAGCACCTATAGAAAATAATAATTCTACAATAATACTAATAAGCTCATTCATAAAAAAAATCCAAATTAAATATATAATTTTGTAGAATTATGCACCTAAACCTTCCTGTCAAGTTTGTAGACACATAATTATGCCTACAAGCTTGTTCATTGCTTTACCGCTCAAAATTGTTTTGACTGAACAAGCAACATTACAGATGTCACAATGGCCAGAAATGTCTGGGCGCCGTTATGATGGTTCACCTGATCGTATTCGCGAATCTGTTCTCAATGTTTTAGCAGCCTATGATTGCCCTGTTGTGGCTCAAAGAAAGTTTAAAGGTGAAGAGAATGAACTGTATATTGAAACGAGAGCTAAAACTTTTTACCTTGGTTTCATTTCAGACATTGTCATTCGTTTAACTGATGAAGGAGATACAACTTTTGTTGATATGCGTTCTGCTTCTCGTTATTTACCAAGAGATTTGGGAACGAATGCTGCTTTTATTATCAATTTTATGGATGCACTTGATACAGAAATCGCTTCTCTCCCTCTTTCTCAAGATGATGGATAAAAATCAAGAGAGATAAGGCACTTTATTTCATAAAAATTTCTTATTTTTCAATAAATCATGATACATAAGCAAACAATCACTTTTCAAAAACTATAAACTGACAATGCTTATACAAAAGACAATAATCTCAGAATAACCCATGCTTGAAATAATTAAAAAGATTCAAAAATAGGAAATAAAAAACAGAACTCTTGATGATAATGCTTGATATTTATTAAAGACACTGTCTCACTGTAATCAGTAAACATTTTTTTAAGATTAATAGTATATAAAAATAATAACTATGCAATTATTATAACAAATATATCTTAATAATAAAAAATAAGGTTTTACTATTTATTATTGAGATATAAAATTAATTTTATAATTTATTTTATACATTTAATATGCTATTAAATAAATTAAATTTATAGTATATATTCATAAAAATTATTATAAAAACAATTACAAAAATTAAACCTATCACTAACAATAATATATTTTTTTTGTATTCTTTTTTATTATAATTTTTATATTTATTTAGTAATAATAAATAATATATAATTGTAACTACACTTATTATTGAAAATAACATATTTACAACAAAATTACTAAAATCTGTCCACATTAACCATACCAACTACAATAATCGACAATAAAAATATAAAATACATAGATATTTTATATGATATTAGTTTATAAAATAATAAAGTCCAAAATATATTGTAAAGTATATGATAATTATAATAAATCCTAATTTAATAGACTTTTTCCAAGTAGGGAATTTTAATTTAGAGGAAAATATGCTTAAAAATAGAAATATATTTGTTGCAAGTAATGCATTTTTAATATTAAATAAAATATCACCCATAATAAATTCCACTTAAAATTATATAAAATAAATAAATATATTTAATTAAATTGTATTAATATAAAACTTGAACTAGGGAAAATAGTATAAAGAATAATATAAAAAATGAAATTATTCTTATTAATGATTTTATTTTAATGTTTTTTTCATTACATCCCTTAGATTTATAATACAATTCAAATAAATATATAAATATAATTAAAAAGCAAACTAATAAAAATAATTCATTAATAATATTTAAAATATACATAATGTACAAATTTCCAACTTAATATAATTATAATTTAAATTATTACTAATAATATATTTTAGTTACAAATGTTTGTAGATATATTCACTAAAATATATCTACAACATCATTAACAATTTAAAAACTTATTAAAATATTATAATTAATAATAGCACGCGTTATACTGAGCATTTAAACCTATACCTGCTCCTACCCCATAGCCAAGACCTGCACCGATTCCTCCACCGGTTCCTGCACCTAAAATCATACCCGATGGGCCTGATGAAAAACCTCCGACTACACCGCCTACAAATACTCCACCAGTTTGTCCTATATCTCTTCCCACCACTCCGTATGAATTTGCTGTAGAGAGATAATCGCCGACAGTACACCCAGGTCGTGATCCACTGCTTGAAAAATTAATTGATGAAATATTAGACCAAGCATTAGACAAACTATGAGACCAACCAGTATTAGACCAACCACTAAGCCAACCAAACATACAAATTCTCCTTATATTATTAAAATAACTGTATCACAACGATGCAGCGAGAATTTCATTATTATTCATTTTAGCAAATGTAAAATATAATTTGTATAAATAACAATAAAAATACTGTATAAACAATAAATACATTATGTTTATATTATATTCAGACAAAATGTATATTTTGTATAAATATAATACTATTTACAATACTGTTTAAATATGCGACATCAATCGCTCTTTCTCTTAAACAAAATCATAAATTCAAATGAATCACTCACAAGAAAAGCTAGTATCGTTCTCTTGGTTTACAAGAACAACAAAGAAATATATTTATTATGTCATCGAACTCAGTTGCGTTGCTGTTGTTTTGCGGTTGCTGGGCTTGGTGAATCCTTTTATTTTTCAAGCGATTATCGACCGCATTCTTCCTTTTCAGCGTATTGAAAGTCTCTATGCTATCGTTGTCTTGATGGTTGCTATCATGCTGTTTAGCACTGCTCTTAGCGCTCTTTCAGGTTACTTAGGTGCCTATTTAGCCAATCGGCTTACATTAGAATTTGGACAGCGCGTTTACACCCATGTGTTAAGCCTCTCCTTGCCCACTTTACGCCGTTGGCAAGTGGGGGAACTGTTCACGCGAATCGGAGAAGTTGATACAATTCGTGGTTTTTTAACAGGAACCATTGCCACAACCGTACTGAATGTTCTCTTTGCCATTATTTATCTTGCAGCACTCTTTTCCATTAGTCCAAAACTTACCTTTATTGTCCTTATTATTTTACCTTTACAAATGGGCTCTTTAGCGTTGGTCGGTCCCTTCTTGCGCCGCCAATTACGCCGTGCTTTCACTCTGCAAGCTGCCCATCAATCGCGCCTAATTGAAAGTTTTACCAATCTTGAAGCCATAAAAGCGCATGTAAAGGAGCCAGCCCATACAATACGCATGCAAGAAACTTTAGCCCGCAGTTTAGATCAAAGCCTTACGACCAGTAAATTGCATCTTCTCAATGGAGCCATGAGTCATATTTTTGGTGATCTTTTCACTATTTTTATTATCTTTTTTGGTGCTCAGGCAGTTCTTCAAAACCAGATTACGCTAGGGCAACTTATTGCCTTTCATCTCCTCGCTGGAAATGTTTCTGGTCCTATCTTAAGCCTTGCATCCCTATGGGAAGAATGGCAGCATTTGAAAATCTCTCGTCTTCGTTTGGGTGATATTCTTAACTCTCCTTCAGAATGGGAAGAAGAAAAGCCGCCTCTTCAACTCAGCGCTCCTCCTCATCTTGAAGCCAACGATCTCTGTTTTTCTTATGGAGATAAGTCCATTATCAATCATCTTGATATCTGTTTACAACCTGGGCAACCGATTATGTTACTTGGTCCTTCAGGGTGCGGGAAAACAACCTTGGCGAAGCTCCTTTGTGGACTCTACCCCCCAACAAGCGGGAAGATATTGATTAACGCACAACCTTTACAGAATTTTGATGTCCGTAGCGTGCGTGAAACAATCGCGTATTTTCCCCAAAATCCTTGCCTTTTTTCCGGAACCATTCTTGAGAATATGCTTCTTGCAAAACCAGATGCCACTAAAGATGAAATCGACTCTGCACTATATGTTAGTTCTTGCCATGATTTGATTGCTCAGTTGCCTCTAGGACTCAATACTCAAGTAGGAGAGCAAGGTGGTTTTTTATCAGGTGGTCAGCGCCAACGCTTGGCTTTGGCTTGTTTCTTTCTGATAAACCCAAGCCTGCTTATTTTGGATGAACCTACTTCCGCATTGGATGATACTGTCAGTGCACAAATTGTTGAGCATTTATATAAACTTTCGCAAGAACGTATTGTTCTTGTTATTACCCACAAAAGTGATCTCTTCCCTCAGCATGCAACCGTCTTAAACTGTACTGATTTGGAGGCAAAAAATGGCAGATAAAGCTCCCTATTTGCGCCCTTTGTCACCAACGCTTCATATGGTGGTTGCTGTTTTGGTCACCTTATTTCTCTTTATTGTGATCGGCAGCTTTATCGCAAAAACAGAGATTGTTGCACGGGGGCAAGGAAGTGTTATTCCCACCGCTTACGTTCAGCTGGTCCAAGCGCAAAATACAGGACGCATTGAGAAAATTCTTGTAAAAGAAGGGCAATTTGTTCATCAAGGGGATCTCCTTATTCAATTAGATCCCCGTGAAGCCCTCAATGAGTGCGCACGTGTTCAAGCAGATATCGCGCAACAAACCCTTCAAGCACAAATTGCAACAGCTATTTTAACAGCTTTGCATGAAAGTGATCCTTTGGATAAAGATTTTGTAACCAAAGGGCTTGCCTATCTGCCAGCTCCTCCTTCTGGCAACACGACTGCAAGAATAGAAGGGGAAAAACTCATTAGCGCTGCCCTTCAATCTCTCCAAGATAAATTAAGAGCGCTAAAAGCACAAGCGGACCGCGTCGAGCGCAGCGGTGCAACACAACATGCGCAATTAGATAGGTTGGAAGATGATCGTCAATTAAGCCAAGGAAAATTAAAGGCTGCAAAAAGCCTGATGGAAACAAAAGTCATTAGCCAAGCCGTTTATTTAGAGCGTTTACATGATTTTAAAAATGTCGAGCATGAAATTTTAACCAATCAAAGACGTTTGGAAGAAAATGCCGCCGAAATAAACACCCTACGCCAACAACGGAAAAGTCTCATTTCCGATGAAATTGCCCGCTATCGGCAACTTTCGCGTGAAACAGAACTGAATCTTCAAGGATTAAAAGCAAAGCTTGATAGCACTCAATACCATCTTGACCACTTATCACTTTATGCACCTGTTGATGGACGTATCGATGATTTAAGTATCCATACTTTGGGCGGCTTTGTAGAAGCTGGTAAAACGCTCATGCGTATTGTCCCTGATGCGGGCGGTCTCATTGTTGAAGCGTTTTTTGATAATCGAGATATTGGTTTTTTAGAAAAGGGCCAACGTGCTTACATCAAGTTTTCTGCCTTTCCACCTGAACGTTTCGGTGTTATCCACGGTACCGTCGTTAATGTAGGCGCTACAGCGCGCTATAATAAAGAAATTAATGGTGTCTATGCTGTTTTAATAAAAATTGACCAAGATCACATCACTTTGAATAACAAACATCTTAAATTTATCCCTGGCATGACTGTGGCAACGGATGTCATTACCTCAAAACGGCGTCTCATTTCCTATTTCTTTGAACCTATTACCAAAGTTTTAGAACAATCTCTAAAGGAAAGATAATGTCTGTAAATGAAAATTCATCACCATCATTCATAGACCCTCTTACGGCTTTGGGTGCCATGGTTGTTTTAATGCTCACATCTCCCTTATACCGCCGCTGGCGAATCTGGGATATCGAACGAAATTTAGGACCAGCTTTACAGACTGGGCAATACAAGCTCTATAAAAATGAACGTGGAGAATTTTGTGCCTTTATCACTTGGGCTTTTTTAGATGAGAAAAATCATCAATCTATGCTTGATAAGGGAGAATTTTTACCTGATGCCAATTGGCAGAATGGAAAATACGTATGGTTTATTGATTGTGTAGCACCCTATGGCCATACTGCTCATATTGTACGCGATATGCAACGAAATATATTTCCTGATCAGCGTTATTGTTATGCTGTACGACGTAATGAAGATGGTGGAATGCGAAAAATTGCACGCTGGTGTTGCTATAGAGCGCAAAATCCAGCCAAATAGTTTTTCTAAAGCAAGTGCGCATAAATCATTTACCCCTCGCCTCTTATAAAAAAGAATCTTTTAAAAGAGCTTTTTGAGCGATAGCTATAGTAAAAGAAAACTTTACCATATTTAGAGCTGCCCCGCTACAAATAGGTGCTTTTCAACTTACCAGACTTGCTATGAATAGCAACAGAGGTTAAGGGGGGCCACTCTCAAGCTGAACTTTGATTAACTAATTCCACTAGAATTGGCTGGGGTACCTGGATTCGAACCAGGGAATGCCGGTACCAAAAACCGGTGCCTTACCGCTTGGCTATACCCCAAAAAAACACGCTTTATAGCGACTCTTGCACCTTATAGCGATTCCTGTGATTGGACGCAATATCTGAAAATCAAAGACTTTACTTTTTTATCATAAATTTCTGAGTTTTGTATGGCATTGCCATCGATACAAATTCGTAGCAGAAACTGATATACAGTTGTGATTTTAATATAAGTAGGAACCATTTATCCATCAATTATTTTACTCTTTGTATTGATTTTCTAGGAACAGAAAATGAAAATCTTGCAGTTTACTCATGTATCTAATAAATTTGCATATGATTTACTTTTCTTGATATATTAAAATCTCATCTTGCTCAATTTAAGAAAAAAGCTGTCACCACATTGGCAACCGGTAAGTGTGTGATAGTGCTGCTGTGCTCTTGCATTAAGCATAAAGATGGTAATGTCCACTAATTTTTACATTATATTATTCATGGGTAGCACCATAAAATGAAATCAAGCACATTGAAAAATATTTCCTAAAAATAACACTTAATATTCTGTTGAAAACATTATGATACACCAATAAACTGGAAAAGTTTTGCAAAAATTAAAAACATTTTATATGGTATTTGAAAAAATAGAGATACCAAAACAAGGAATAATCGCTATTTCCATTTACTTTTTATTCAAAAGATAATGATATTTATTACCCACTCATAGATGTAAAAAAATCTTCAGAAGCAATCTTTATGTAGACCAATACCCTTTTTGATTGATGAATATACACTTCCTAAAAGCTTCTTTTACAAAAAGACAGACATTAAAACTAATTTCATACAAACTAGGTATTCAACATTTGCTTTTAAATGCGGTAAATGGCAAATTAGGCTTATGAAATAAGCTTAACAATTAGAATCGAGGAGATTTTTAAATGGCTTTTGAATTGCCCCCATTGCCTTATGATTACGATGCCCTTTCGCCTTATATGTCACGCGAAACGCTTGAATATCATCATGATAAGCATCACCTCGCTTATCTTACCAACACCAATAATTTTGTGAAAGAGTTAGGCTTAGAAAATGAAAGCCTTGAAGATATTGTTAAAAAAAGTTTTGGAAAAAATATTGGTTTGTTTAATAATGCAGCGCAATATTACAATCATAACCACTTTTGGCTTTGGATGAAAAAAAATGGTGGTGGCCAAAAACTTCCTGAAAAGTTAGCAAAAGCTATTGACGCTGATCTAGGTGGTTACGACAAATTCCGCGCTGATTTTATTGCTGCTGCTAGTGCCCAATTTGGTTCTGGATGGGCGTGGGTTGCTGTTAAAGATGGCAAGCTTGAAATTATGAAAACGCCTAATGGTGAAAATCCCTTAGTGCACAACGCTTGCCCTATTTTGGGTGTTGATGTGTGGGAACATTCCTATTACATTGATTACCGCAATGCTCGACCGAAGTACCTCGAATCCTTTGTAGACCATTTAATTAATTGGGACTATGTTTTGAAACTTTATGAAGAATGTGAATTTTAAACTGTCTCAATAATTTTTTAGTGTATGAAAGTCTCTATAATCCAATAAATTATCGGAGACTTTCATACAGAGATATTATGGATTAGCAAAAGTCTTTTCCTGCTATCTTTAGAATATATGCATAGATATAGGCAACTTCTTCTAGCTTTGAAAAACGTCCAGCTGCACCAGCGTGCCCTGAATCCATATTAATACGTAATAAAACTGCATTATCGTCTGTTTTTAGGTCTCGTAATTTTGCCACCCATTTTGCAGGCTCCCAGTAAGTTACACGAGGATCTGTTAATCCTGCCATCACAAGTATAGGGGGATAGTTTTGAGCTTTGACATTATCGTAAGGGGAATAGGAAGCAATAAGCTTATAATCTTCTTCTGATTCAAGAGGATTCCCCCATTCGGCCCATTCTGGAGGTGTGAGTGGCAATGAAGCATCTAACATTGTCGCTAAAACATCAACAAAAGGCACATTCGCTACGATCCCAGCAAAATCCTGTGGAGCTATATTGGCAATAGCTCCCATCAACATCCCCCCTGCTGAACCACCATGAGCAATCAGCCGGTCGTGAGAAGTAAATTTATTGTTTACAAGATAACGCCCACAAGCAATAAAATCTGTAAATGTATTGTGCTTAAAGAGATGTTTTCCTTTCTCATACCATTCTACTCCCTTTTCTTTTCCTCCGCGAATATGAGCAATGGCATAAATAAAACCTCTGTTCACTAGAGAAAGTACATTACTATTGAAACTGGCAGGAATAGAAATCCCATAAGCACCATAGCCGTAAAGCAGACAAGGCGCACCACCATCAAGGGGAGTGTTTTTGTGGTAAAAAAGTGAAATAGGAATCTTCTCACCATCGTCTGCTATTGCTGTAATACGTCGTGTTACATATGCATCTTTATTATGCCCAGAGGGAATTATTTGCGTTTTTAAAAGCATTCGTTTACAATTTTTCATCTCATAATCAAACACTTGATCAGGTGTTGTCATAGACGAATAGGAAAAACGAATAGTTGGACTGTTATATTCAGCAACTCCTTGCAGACCTAAAGAATAAGCCTCTTCAGTAAAAGCGATGGAATTAACTTGTTTAGTGGTACGTTCCATTACTTTTATACGTGGAAGCCCCTCAAAACGTTCGATCCAGACAAGAAAATCTTGATAAGCATCGTGGGATAATATTAGGCACCCAAGCTGATGTGGGATAAACTCAGACCAATTTTCTGATTGTGGAGATGTATATGGCGCTACCATAATTTTGAAATCTTTTGCATTATCTAAATTGGTTAGAATATAAAAGACATCACCACCCTCTGTAAGTGAATATTCAATACCTTTTTGTCGTTTCCGTACACATTGGGGAACAGTAAAAGGCGCCTCAGCAGGAATTAACCAGATCTCGGATGTTTCATGATCATGAATATTAATATAAATAACATCATTAAGCTTAGAACCGCTTACATCTAAGAAAAAACCTGGATTGTCTTCACGAAAAATAAGCTTATCTTGTGATTGATCTGTGTTTAATTGGTGATAATAGAGCTCTGAAGGTCGGTGGTTTTTATCCATCTTAGTATAGAAAAAACCTTCAGACCTAGCATCCCATACAATTTGACCAGATGTATCAGTAATTGTGTCCGTACAGTCAGACAATGTCTCAAAATTACGAATTTTAGCTGTATAGAACTCTGATCCTTTGTCATCATAGGTCCATACCACATGTGTATGGTCAGGAGATTCTTGAACTGAACCAAATTTAAAATATTCTTTGCCTTCTGCCAAGACATCACCATTAAGGTACACGTTTTTTTCTCCGCCATTCCTTGGTGTCCGAAAATAATGTGGTTGTTGGCCTCCGGTAACATAAGAGAATCCGTAAGCAAAAGGACCATGTTTTATAGGAACAGAACTATCATTCTCTTGGATCCTGTTTTTCATTTCGGTAAAAAGCAAATCTCGTAATGGTTTTGTATCAGCCATTTGAGCTGATTGATAAGCATTTTCTTTTTCAAGATAATGTCGAATATTGGGATCAAGACAGTTAGGATCTTTAAAAACATCTTGCCAGTTAGACGCACGTAGCCAATGATAGGGATCATCACGAAAAATACCATGATATATTTCCTTATGAGTGATTCTAGATGCTTTGGGAGGAATTGCAAAAGTGCGAGTCATACACAATCCTATATTAAAATATGTTAATAGCTTCGTTTATATGTTAGAATCACAATGATTGATGCAAGTGTAAAAATCTATAAGTTCTATTCACTTGCAAAAATAGCACCATGATAATTTTTAAAACTAATACCTTTCTGTTCATTACATATCACAGCTATTGTTTTCTAGGGATATAACACCACTTTTATAATGAAAGTGACTGGTAAAACAATTAAACTATTAGAAAAAGAATTGATTTTTTTTGAAACAGTATAATCGCATAATTTTACAGAGAGGAATAAATATATCTAAAATATTATTATTACTGTATAAAAAATAAAAATATCCTATCTCCTTTTAATGAGTAGTTTTATATTAAAAATAATACTATTATGTCATTTTTATAATATATCATGTTTTTTATTATTAAATTTTATAAATATAAACAATAAAAACAAATTTAAAACTTATTAAAAATAAACTTACTAAAATATAATTATTCAAAATAAAATATAATAATTTATATATTATATTTTTATAATTAGTAATTTTATTTTTACGTTCTCAAAAAAAATAAATAAATTTTATCATATATTTTTTTATATTTGTGATGTATTATATATTATGTATGATATGTTATAGGATAAAAATATATTTTAGCATGTAATAATTTCGTTTTTCTTATTGTATATTATGACAAAAAATGGGTATTTATTTGATTTTTTTGTGTTTTGGCAATTTTATAGAATAATTGAATTGACAAAAAAGATTTTTGTACAATATGAAACTCATGTGCATGAGATCTTTATATCATGAGTATATGCACTATATCTCGATTTTGAATTACTCAATTTTAAATTAAAGGAAACAAGAATGGAACATCGTGCAGTCTTAGAGACTGAAAGCAATTTAGTTATTACATTGGTTGCTGATATTGTTGCTGCCTACGTGAGTAATAATTCTATTCGACCGACTGAAGTGCCAAGTTTAATTGCTGATGTCCATGCTGCTTTTCGTAAAGCAGGGAATCTAGAGTTAACAGAAGTCGAAGTTGAAAAACAAAGGCCTGCCGTTAATCCGAAGCGTTCAGTATTTCCTGATTATCTCATTTGCCTTGAAGATGGAAAGAAGTTTAAATCTCTAAAGCGTCATCTCATGACACATTATGGAATGTTGCCAGAAGAATATCGTGAAAAATGGCAGTTAGATAGTTCTTATCCTATGGTGGCGCCTAATTATGCAAAAACACGATCGGCTTTGGCCAAAGAAATGGGGCTTGGACGCAAAAGCAAACGGAAAAAAACTAAATAATCTTATTTTGCGAAAAAATGGTTTCGTGTATAAAGTTGATTTTAGTATACATGTTTTGTGTGAAGCTTTTGTATATATAGCAATTTCTACCAAGGGGATTACATATAGCTTTCGTTACGAATCCGTTTAATCATTGATTTCAAACCATTTGATCGTTGTGGTGTAAGATTTTCATTTAAACCAAGTTTTTCAAAGAGCTCTTGAGCATCAGAATTGCGAATTTCAGAAGCTTTTTTGCCTGAATAAAAAGCAAGAAGTATGTAAATGAGTCCACGCACAATATGAGCATCGGAATCACCTTGAAACGTCAATATTGGATCTTTTGAGTTATTACGTGAAGATAAAAGCCACACTTGGCTAACACAACCAGGAACTTTGTGAGCATCATTTCGAGCGCTTTCTGGAAAAGGTGGCAATTCATAGCCAAGCTCGATGACATAACGATAACGATCTTCCCAATTATCCAAAAGCGAAAAGTTCTCTATAATATTACCGATTGTTTCCGCCATTATTTTAGTCCTGTTTCGTTTGAATAATCATTCTTGAATACACTTATAAAAAATAAATATTTATTCTTCCTAACATAAATAACACGAAGAACGTTAAAAATCCTTATTTCAAGATAACATTGCATGGTTTTGTAAGAACTCTTGTATTTCGATTTTGTAAGAAACATTAGGGGAAGTCTCTGATATCATTTTTTTTCCTAATATGTTCCCTAAATATTCATAAGCAGCTCTTGCACCGTAATATGCGCGCTCGCCAAGTGAACTTAAAAAGGATTTTCCTAATTTGCAGGTTTTTATATTACGGTCACAAAATGCGCCTAAGTCATTTAAGGCTTCCTTAAAAGCAATAATCACATCGCTCGTTGTTGTCTCATTATTTTGGGGGCTAGAAGAATGGTTACTGCTTGGATCTGCTACAAAAAATGAAATAATGACAAAAATAAAAAATAAAAAAAATGATAATTTGATTAAAAAACGTATCATGGACAATCAATGTACCGCAGTGGTAAATACAATAAAAGGAGCATTTTATACACTGTTGCTTTATAAACAATTTATAAAATGTGTTTTTTATAAAATTGAGTATTCATGTATTGGATCTATATCATTGGCTTTTTTATAAATATGGCACAATTCCGCTGTATAAAATGGGATACATTGTCTATTCAGTAAAAAAATAACATCAAAATTATACACTTACAAGCTGATCATGTTAATGAACATACTATGATAAAAAATGAGAAAGATAATCATGTTGTGTACATAATTATTTTAAATAATAGTCCACCATCTTAGCTTAGTTGAAAAGGCTAAAAAGAGTAAACTCTGTTATTCTGACTCTAGTGTCGATAAAATATTTATATTATCTATAAAATTTTTACTGAAATGTTATGAAAATGGTCAACCTGTCGATAAAAACATCAAAAAACAATTGCATCTCTTATGATTACATCTCAAGCCAGTTTTTTCTATAACATTGTAAAGATCAATTTAATTAATACTTATGAAAATTATTTAATAGAAGGAATTTATACCAAAATATAATAATATTAAGAGATAATTATTATTACCAAACCGTTTATGGATAAGTAACCATCTATATGTAAATTATAAAGAATAGATAATGATTGTCATCTTTTTAGCGTTATAGGCAAATATTTTCAATTTTATTTTAAATAATAGGCAAACATATGCCCCAAAATGAAGAATAACGTGGCATTATTGTTTAGATAATTATATGTGATAATGTAGTTTGCAAACACCAAAATGATCTTGAATGCTAATCATTTGGTGCTCTCTTTATACACATTAAAGATTTGTATAAAATAAAATGAATAAACGTTGATAAGAACTCTTGTTGATTTATCAACTTATAAATTGATATAATGAAGCTGCTCATTCTAGGAGTTTGAAAGGAAAAATCAATAATGTCAATGCACTTCTCTCTGGCTGGAAGTAAAAACTGATTCATATTCATTTCCTAATTTATATTTGTTTCTTTGTAAAAAATAAACGCAACTGAAAAAAAAGTAATGGCAACAAAACGAAAGACCTACCGAAAAAAAACTGTAAAACACCGTAAATACTATAGTAGTATTGTTATAACACTTCTTCTTATAATTTTTCATTTTATTTTTTGGAGTGCAAAAACTATTTATTTCTATACACGAAAAAATACTTTATTTTTTGTTGGATCTTTTCTTTTTAGCATTAGTTTTTTATTTATTTCATTTAATGCTTTATTTTCGCAAATGACAACGCATCAAAATATTTTAACTCAAATGAAATTTTCCTCTGTTCAAAGTATAGGTAAGAGCTCTACTTTATCGGAAAAAGAAGAAAAATCACAAAAACTCTCCCGTGTAACTTCTGTACATTCTCAAAGTCATAAGTACACAAATTCACCTTTACCCTCTCAATCAGCAAGCATGCTGGAAAAGCAAAAAGAACTAGCAAAATTAGGACTTTATGATGGACCATTAGATGGACTGGAAGGACCTAAAACACGCCGAGCCATCACTTTATGGAAACAGCAAACTGCTCAGAGAATGCAAAAGAATGTTCTATCTAATCCCGCAGCAGATGAAATCGCGATATTAATTAAGCAAAGCGAAATAGAAACAAACAATACAAAAAATATGACACACTTAAAAGAAGCTATTTTAGAGCCTTCTGTTGAAGATATTATACAAGTGCAAAAAGCTTTACATATTTTTGGGAATGAGGAGGTTATTGTCACAGGAATAGAAGATCAAAAGACGATAGAAGCCTTAAAACAGTTTCAAAAAATATTTGATCTTCCTGTAACAGGTAAAATTAATCACACAATTTTAATGAAAATGCGTGAAATTGGTTTATTAAATTGAAGCTAATCATAATAATCTCTTAATTTATAATGATAATTCATCTTTCGTTTGTTTAATGCTCCCCTCAAACATTCCTTCATCTCAAGCCCTCTTATTTTCAATCAATCAGAATGGTTTTCTTACACATTACATATTGAGCCGTATAATTTGCTTCAAAAAAACCACAACCGATTGCAGAAAAAAGAATATTGCAAAATAGCAAACGCGCTTGTTCTAGCATTTTTATTGCCTCTGATGATAAAAGGACACGAAATTTTTGTAGTATCACGTAAACCTTTCATATTATCGAACCACGAATTGTCCATATATTATCGTCAATTTGATCTTTATAAATATGATGCAAAGAATTTGTGCAAACACCTGTAAGGATAAGTAGACGTAAAGCTAATTGTGTTATGGTTGTTGTTTTGCAAAGTGTCTGATAAAAAACCGGCACTTCTCTCTAATCTATTGCTGGAAAGTTATGTGTTTTATGACATTGTCTTCTTAAGAGAGCGTGTGCGTTTAGTATTGTCTATAAATCAACATCCAAACTTACCGCAGCAGTATATTTGAAAAAAATGTTAAGACAGTTTAGTACTTCTCTCAGCTGTTATAGCTTTTATATGCCAAATGGAGGCAAGAATATTGCGCATCTCTGTTTGTATAATCTCTTAAAACAGGAAAACAGCCTAATTTGGGAAGAATATGAAATTTTAAGGTAAACACCATTTTTCATCTTTGCCATTTCCTTTTAATTCAGCTTTACGCCTTTCAAAGACATCTAAAGCAATATCTTTAAAATAACGGAAATTACCTATTGCCTCATGCTCTTACTTTATCACATGTCTTTTTGGTCTCACTCCCCCTCACCTAAAACAAAATGTCCCAAACGGAATATACTTGGATTGCCATTCACGGGTTTTCTTAAAAAACATCTCTAAAGCACCCAAAACCACTTTGCAACAACGCCCGTGAATAATAATAGCAGGCCCCCCCCCACAACAACTGCGCGACAGCGCACATCATCTTTACGCTTGTGAAGAAGCAAGCCGGCACCATTACACACTGTACCTACCTTCAATTTGTGATAGCTCTCACTTGAGACGTTTCATAAGAGGCATATCCTTGCTTTATTTTTTTACCTACAGACGCTCATCCCGCCTGTAACATACAAAAAACATGGTTTTGATTGATTCATTATAAAAGAAGTCGAAATAAGAAGATCTTATGATATTTACAGCTTTCCTTCAATATGAGAAATAAAAAATTATCTTTATAAATCAATAGATTGTGTAACTTTGATATTCCTTTATAAATGTAAAGATGGGAGTGCATAATGGAGTTTATAAATTTTGGGAAGATTTTTATAAACTTATGGGGAGTTTTACATAATCCCCATTCCACGAATATCAATGTGAAATGGGGCATCACTGAGAAATGTCTATCTCAAACAGCATGATGCACAAAAAAATGCATTTGTTTGCAGCATTCTACTTTGCGTGAGGAGCTCATTCCCCTATAAAAAAGCAAACGCGTAAATTGACTGCACAATAACACGTTTCTCTCTATCAAGAGGTTCGCCAATAAAAAGTGCATTAATAATACATCTTTGTCTATCCTGTGCTTTATATTTTCTCTCATAAACCTCTAACGCGTAACACAACTTATCGTGCATTTTAGAAGCATTTTTATTCCCTTTATTAAAGAAAATAAAAGAATATATAAAAATTTATTTCAGTAATAACGATACAACAAAAAATATTAACCCATTACATCCTTTTTGCTATTGCGGCCTGAGCTGCTGCTAAACGAGCAATTGGCACTCGAAAAGGAGAACACGAAACATAATCTAGGTTATTTTCTTCGCATAAAGCAATAGAGGCAGGATCGCCTCCATGTTCACCGCAAATTCCCAATTTTATTTTTGCACGCTTTGAGCGTCCACGCTGTGCAGCAATGGTAATAAGTTCCCCTACTCCATCACGGTCAATAGACACAAAAGGATCTTGCTCTAAAAGACCTTTTTGAAAATAGGTTGCCAAAAAAGGAGCTGCATCATCACGGGAAATCCCAAAAGTAGTTTGTGTCAAATCGTTTGTTCCAAATGAAAAAAATTCAGCAGTTTCAGCAATTTCATCTGCTCGAAGCGCCGCTCTTGGAAGTTCAATCATCGTCCCAACCATATATTGAATAGTGCTTCCCTTTTCTTTCATCACTTCCTCAGCAACCTGATCAATACGCGCTTTCACAAAATCGAGTTCAGATTTAAGCGCAACCAGTGGCACCATAATTTCAAGCATAACAGGAGATCCAGATTTTTGGGCAGCTTCTGCTGCTGCTTCAAAAATCGCCCGCGCTTGCATTTCTGCAATTTCAGGATAAGTAATAGCTAAACGGCATCCTCGTAATCCAAGCATAGGATTAAATTCGTGCAACTGCTGAGTGCGTTCAGCAAGCACTTCAGCAGAAACCCCCATAGCTGTTGCAACATCAAGAATTTCTGCTTTCGTTTTAGGCAAAAATTCATGTAATGGTGGATCTAGCAAGCGGATAGTAACAGGTAAACCACACATAATTTCAAATAATTCACTAAAATCTGAACGCTGCATTGGCAAAAGCTTATCTAGTGCTTTACGACGACCACTTTCATCATGACTTAAAATCATTTCACGCATGGCAACGATACGTTCATCAGAAAAAAACATATGCTCCGTACGGCAAAGACCTATACCTTCAGCCCCAAAAGAGCGCCCCATACGGGCATCAGATGGTGTATCAGCATTAGCGCGAACTCTTATACGTCGCATCCCATCAGCCCATTCCATTAATTTTGCAAAGTCTCCGCAAAGCTGAGGCTGCAACATTGCAACTTTCCCTTTGAAAATTTCTCCACTTCCACCATCAATTGTGATAACATCACCTTTTTTTAGGCTTTCTCCTGAGGCAAACAACGTATTTGTGTTATAATCAATCCGCACACTGCCAGCACCAGAAATACATGGTTTTCCCATCCCCCGCGCAACAACAGCAGCGTGACTTGTCATACCGCCACGCGTTGTTAAAATTCCTTCTGCAGCATGCATACCATGAATATCTTCTGGGCTTGTTTCTACCCGGACCAAAATAACTTTGCGACCTTCCGCCGACACAGTTTCTGCCTCTTCTGAAGTAAAAACAATTTCACCAGTTGCGGCTCCAGGAGAAGCAGGTAAACCACGTCCTATAACAAAACGTTCTGCTTTGGGATCAAGTGTTGGATGCAAAAGTTGGTCAAGCGACTTTGCATCAATACGCATCACAGCCTCTTTACGGTTTATTAACCCCTCCTCAACCATTTCAATTGCCATCTTGAGAGCCGCACGAGCCGTGCGTTTTCCTGAACGAGTCTGAAGCATCCATAATTTACCTTTTTCAATGGTAAATTCGAGATCTTGCATATCCCGATAATGCTGCTCAAGATTCTGCGCAATCTGACATAATTTCAAAAAAGCCTCAGGCATAATTTTTTCTAACGACGGTCTATTTGAACCAGCAACAATACGCGCATTTTCTGTAATATTTTGAGGTGTTCGAATGCCCGCCACAACATCTTCCCCTTGCGCATTAACTAAAAACTCACCATAAAGTTCTTTTTTCCCTGTCGATGGATTGCGTGTAAAAGCAACGCCCGTTGCCGAATCTTCTCCCATGTTACCAAAAACCATAGCTTGCACATTAACTGCCGTTCCCCAACTTTCAGGAATGCTATGTAAACGGCGATAAGTAACTGCACGTGCTGTCATCCAACTTGAAAAAACGGCTCCAATCGCCCCCCATAACTGTTGTTCAGGATCTTGTGGAAAAGGGGTTCCTAATTTTTCTTCAACATAGGCTTTATAAGAAATAATAACATTCTTCCAATCATCTGCTGTCATTTCTGTATCAATAGTGTAACCATTGCATGCTTTTACTTCATCAAGAATCTCTTCAAAATACGAATGGTCTAGCCCCAAAACAACGTTAGAATACATTTGGATAAAACGCCGATAACTATCATAAGCAAAACGTTCATTATTGGCTTGTAAAGCAATTGCTTTTACAGTTTTATCATTCATGCCAAGGTTCAGCACTGTATCCATCATCCCTGGCATAGAAGCCCTAGCCCCTGAACGAACAGACAGCAAAAGTGGTCTTTGTTCATTCCCAAATTCACGTCCTGTTTGTTCAGCAACGTATCTTAGTGCTTGCTTAACAGATTCCTGTAGCTCTTCTGGATATGATTTGTCATGGGCATAATAAAAATTACAAACTTCTGTTGTCAGCGTAAATCCGGGTGGTACGGGCAAACCAAGATTACTCATTTCTGCCAAATTAGCCCCTTTACCTCCGAGAAGGTTACGCTCACTTGCACTTCCTTCTGCCTTTCCATCTCCAAAACTATAAACCCATTTTTTCACTGTACAAATCCTCCCATATCAGCTTCAAAACATCATTCAACCCAGGCTCACTTAAAAGCAATGATTTGATTCAAATTTGGCTCAACGATATCGCTTCATAAATGCATAATATTAATCCTTCCAAAAGAGATAATGACCAAAAGTATCACTATCCATCTTCTGGAAGATTAAGATTCAGTTTTTTAGAAAACTATCAATCACCGCAAAAAATTCTTCTACTTTCATGGCACCTTCATATTTACTACCATTAATAAAGAAAGTAGGTGTTGCTGTGACACCAAGCTCTTTACCGCGTTCAAAAGATGCATTTACTTCATCTAAAATGGACTGATTTTTCAAACACGCAGTAAAACTTTCATCTGTAAAACCAGCCATTAAGCCAATTTTCTTCAATGGTGTTAGAGCATTTTTTCCGAAAGCCCATTCATTTTGTTTTTGAAATAAAACTTCTATCAAAGGAAAATAGCGATCTTCCGGTGCACACCGTGCCAACATAAAACCTGCTGTTGCCCGAGGATCAAAAGCATATTCTCGGAAAATAAGTTTTACTTTTCCTGTTTTGATATATTTTTTACGAATTTGGGGAAGTATATCATTATAAAAATGCGCACAATGGGTACATGTCAACGAAGCATACTCAACAATGACGACTGATGCATCCGCCTCTCCCTCAAAGCGATCCTTTACCTTACCCGATTGGAGAAGCTCTGCCATATCAACAGTTGCCACTGATTTGGGATCACGCGCTAAAGCAACTGTTACACTGTTTTGTACAATCGTTATGAAGAGAAAAATTATCCCGAAAGATAAAAAAGAACGATATTTTACCATAAATAATACTTTTCTGTTGTTATTAACGAATAGGAATCCAATGCTTTCTCATATATTAAAGAAAAATATATAAAATATCTTTCTATTTATTATTTTTTTCCAAAAAAATGCAACAGCCAAGTTGGTAAAGTGCTTGGTGCAAACTTTTATCTTCAATTCCTTCAAGCATTTTTTCCACGTATTTTTTGTCTTGTTCACTCAAAGGCGGTTTTAGAGGCAAGTGATTCATAAAAACCGACATACTCCTTTGCTCAATCTTGATGCGATCAATAGCAATATAGCCAAAAAATCCGTTAATTCTATGAAGTAATTCCTCTGTTTCATGCATCAATTTTAACGCAGCAAATCCTTCACATGCGACAACAAGTGTTGCTGGCTGAAAAACTTCATCTTGATCTGCACGACGTTTCCAAATAATTTTAAGCGGCATTGTATGTTCACTGATATCATAGCCTGCAATCTGTGGCCAATGTTCTATAAGCGCTACATTAAGCCCTGTCCGTTTGCGTAAAACTGGATCAAGTATTTTGTATACCGCCTCAGAAAGAGAATAAAAGATACGTTTTTTAAGTTGTTTTCTCATTTTTAGATCATTGTTCAAGCGCTTACTAAATTAAAATCATTTGTTTCATCTAAAAATTGTTGCCTCCTCAATTTATGAAATATCAACAAAATAAAAAGCCTTTTCTCACCAGAGCCTTGACAATAAAAGAGCAAAAAACATGAATTACAAAATAAATAATTTTTTCTTTTGCATTTTATATCTCCCTATGCTTGAAAGCAATCATGTATGAAATTTCTTCGCACCTCCTTGCTTGGTACGATCAAAATCACAGACATCTTCCATGGCGGATTACCCCCGAAAAGCAAAAACAAGGTATCCGTCCTGATCCTTATCAAGTTTGGCTTTCTGAAATCATGCTTCAACAAACAACCGTTGAAACAGTTAAGCCTTATTTTAAAAAGTTTCTAAAACTATGGCCTGATCTTTCCTCTTTAGCAAAAGCCTCCCAAGATGATATCATGAAAGCATGGGCTGGACTTGGTTATTATTCACGCGCACGTAATCTTAAAAAATGTGCGCGACAGCTTGTTGAAAACTACGCGGGACAATTTCCACAATCTGTAAAAGAATTGCGAACTCTAGCCGGTATTGGAGATTATACTGCCGCAGCCATTGCTGCGATTGCTTTTAACCACCCTGTAGCAGTGGTTGATGGTAATGTCGAACGTGTGGTAGCGCGACTTTTTGCTATCACTTCAATACTGCAAAAAGCAAAAGTTGAAATTAAAGAAAAAACACAAAAAATTACTGCTTTAAATCGTCCTGGTGACTTTGCTCAAGCAATGATGGATTTGGGAGCAACAATTTGTACTCCACGCAAACCATCTTGTTATACCTGCCCTCTTCAATGTTTATGCAAAGCAGAAAAGATGCAACAACCGGAGTCTTTTCCAGTTAAAGCCCCTAAAAAAGAACGCCCTTCAAAAACAGGTATTGCTTTTGTGGTCCTTAATAAAAAGAAACAAATTTATTTGGAAAAACGACAGACGCAAAAGCTCCTTGGTGGAATGACCCAAATTCCTAACAATATTGGCATAAACAACGAAAATGGGCTACAAAACGCACCCTTTACTGCCAATTGGCAATTCAAAGGACAAATTACGCATGTTTTTACTCACTTTTCTCTAAAACTTGATGTTTACTATACCGAAGATGTTCATGAAATGAATTGTGAAAATGGTTGGTGGTGTAACATTCAACATCTTGCCGAAGAAGCATTACCTACTGTTATGAAAAAAGCCATTTCCGTAGCACTTCCCAATTCTTTTAGATTTAAATAACCTTCCCTATTCATAAAAATGTTTTCTAATGGAGACTTTTGTATCTCTAGCGATCATTTACTAATCTGTAAAAGAAAAATTTTAAAAAATGAAATAACCAATTTTTTCTACAGACAAAAATTAAGGAGGGATAGAAACGCTTAGAAGCTTTAGATTTAAATTTCAGGATCTATCCTTTTTTCGCTTATGACGGAGCAAGTTAGCACCATCGTTATATTTACCAGCCCCCTCAACATCCCTTGGTACGTGAAACGGATTATAAGAGGTACTTTTAGTTCTTTCGTTAACAATTTTTATTCACACGCCAACCCCGTTTATGACATGCAAGAAAGTAATTTTCATCGATTCAATATGGAACAAATTTGAAATAAGAAAACTTGACGATATTCCGAGGGCAATTCGATATGAGTTGCGCTAAATTATCTTTATAATCAATATATTATATGCACTTTACAGATGTACGTATTCAAAAAAGCACTTAATTTTGAACTTCTGAATGAACCTTTTAATTCTGATATTTCATTTTTATAAGCTTATATTGAAATTTTACTGTTTTGGAACTAAAATGAGAACATAGAGTGAAAATTTCTCATTTTAATTTCTTCTAAAAGAAGCATAAAATACTCGCTTGTCGCTTACAAGCGAGATTTAGTGTGTCAATAAAAAACATCTAAGAAAGGCTAAAACACCCTCACGTCCATCTCAATCAAGATCAGGTATATTGGTGGTCAATAGAATGAAGCGATCAGCTTAGTTCATAAAACACCCGTTTTTAACATTTGTGAACGTATGATCATTCTTAAATGATCTATGGACTTCAACCGTCCATTTTCCTCATAATACCAAAAGGTCCAACCATTACAACTCTGCGAATCTTGAGCCTTTCTTCCCATTGCGTGAATTGAGCCCGCTTCACCACCATGCATAATCGTACCATCAGCTCTTACAATAGCAGATACTTGCTTCTTACGATCATACAGAACTTCTCCAGGATAGAGTAAACCTGCTTCAAGCAAACTGTTGAATGCTACGCGCGGTTCTGCTTTTTTTCTATCCAAAATCGCTAGTTCTGGTTGCGCTAAAGGTTGAACCGCCGCAATTCTCTCACATGCTGCATCGATGTAATCTTGCTCGCGTTCAATCCCAACAAAATCACGCCCTAAAAGCTTGGCAACAGCACCTGTTGTTCCCGAACCAAAAAACGGATCGAGAATAACATCACCAGGTTTACTAGAAGCCATAATAATACGCGCTAATAACGCTTGCGGTTTTTGTGTTGGATGTAATTTACGCCCCGAATCATCCTTTAAACGTTCAGCTCCAGTGCAGAGAGGGAAAAGCCAATCTGAACGCATTTGTAGATCTTCATTTGCCGCTTTTAAGGCATCATAATTAAATGTGTACTTTTTATCTTTTTGATCTCGCACGGCCCAAATAAGCGTCTCATGAGCATTTTGAAAACGGCGCCCTCGAAAATTAGGCATCGGATTATTCTTGCGCCAAATAATATCATTAAGCATCCAAAAACCTAAATCTTGTAATGCCGTCCCAACCCGAAAAATATTATGGTAAGATCCGATAACCCAAAGTGTTCCGTTGGGTTTTAGTACACGACGACAAGCAAGCAACCATGCACGAGTAAAAGCATCATAAGCAGCAAAACTCTCAAACTGATCCCATGCATCATCAACCGCATCAACAAGCGAATGATCTGGACGGTATAAAGCTCCATCCAATTGCAAATTATAGGGTGGATCCGCAAAAATCATATCAACAGAATGTTTTGGAAGTTTTTCTAAAACGGAAACACAATCTCCTTTAAAAATTTTATTGCGCCATGGCATTTGTGAGGGAGTACGAAGAAAATCTTTTTGAAGCTGAATAACTGTCATGAAAAACCCAACAAAATTAACTGAATTTGCCCTATAATCAACCAAAATAGTTTATAGGCCCGCATTACCAATCTATATTTACAAAATAGCGTAAACGTATCGTTAAAGTTCTACAAAATTGATGATTGTTTTTGTTTTTTTAGTAAAAAAAAACTTTCATATGAATGAAACCTTAATTTTCTTTTTTTCAATGTACTGTTCCCATATCTTTTATTTCGTAAAAGAATTAAGAATCATTTTCAAAGCGTATTTTTATGAAATAAGATCTTCTCAATATCGTTTTCATGAAAGTTGTCCATCTCGTAACATGTAAAGGAATATCTTATGCCTCAGATAGATCTTATTATTTTTGATTGTGACGGAGTTCTCGTTGACTCTGAATATCTTGCAGCAAAAATTGGATCTCAATTGCTCAAACAAACAGGATATGAAATATCACCCGAAGAATTGAGTGAGCGTTTTGCAGGGCTTATCTTTCGCGATATTCTTAAACACGTTGAACAGGAAACAGAAAAACCTATTTCTGCTCATCTCATAGATCAAATGACTAATATTTTTCGTACACAAATAAAAACTAAATTACGGGCTATTGATGATGTAAGAGAAGCTGTAGAAATTATCCAAACACGCTATCCCTACTGTATCTGCTCTAATGCAAAAAGCGTAGATATAAAAGAGATGCTCACCACGGTTGATCTCTATGACCTTTTTGAAGGTAAAATATTTTCAGCACCTGAAGTTGGAACAAAAAGAACGAAACCGGCCCCTGATGTTTTCCTTTTTGCCGCACAACAATTACAGGCAGAGCCCCAAAACACTATCGTTATAGAAGATTCACTTCATGGTGTACACGCAGCCATAGCAGCAGGCATGCGTGTCATCGGCTTTACGGGAGGATCACATAGCTATCTTGGCCACTCTAATGCACTTGCAGAAGCTGGTGCAGAAACAGTTATTGCAAAACATGCTCATTTAGGAGAAGTCTTAGAAGCAATGGCAGTATGGCGAGATCTATTATAAAAAATCTCTTGAATATATCAATTTGTAAACTCTTGTAAGAAGCATTTTTATTCAAATGTCCTGCTCTTCTCGCTGCTCCTTTTATAATAACTTCAATAAATGCGCAATTCACGACACGGGTGAATTGCATCTCAATGTGAAGGAAAAATATAGCACCTCATTGAGATCATAAGTCAGTTAACCATTGTACGTGCTTTTAAAAAAGCAAAAAACAGGGGTACAAACTCATAAAAATTAAACCCTGCTTATCTATCTCAAATCCGATATCCCACTCCCAACCACAGCAGCCTATCCTGATAAATTATTATATTTGTCAAACAAAGGAATATTACGATGCCTTGCTCGATAAGATGTGAAAATTGATAACCTCTTTCATCTGATCAAAAAAATCACACACTATGGTAAAATTGTAGGGGATGCGCATATTGATCATGGAAAACAATATTAAAATTCACGTATTCTATAGAATACAAGACTTTATTGAAAATGACAAATGCGTCCTTGTTGAGTTACAAAGGCTTATATTTACTTAATCCAAATCTCATAAACTTGTTGAAGGCTTATTTACTTTGCTGCTTAAATAGTATTTTAACAGCATCAATTGGTACAACCTCCCTAAGATTACAAAAAACAAAAAGAATACACTCTTATGAAGATGTACCTTTTATTAAAAACATTTCATACCAAGTAATTTACAGACAATATATTGATTTATAATCATAATTTATCATTATTCAAATTAAGCAAAAAAACCGAATATTGTAAGATTCTCTCATTTCAAACCTAGATATGCTGAATTAAATAAATAAAGAAATAAAAATGCCTTTTAATGAATCATCTCAAAAGGCAAAAATTGTAGCAACATTAGGAGCGAGAAAAGTGTATGGCAATGCCATCTTTCTTCTTTATAAACGTCAAAAATTCTGATGCCCTAAGAATTTTATATTATGGGGGCTTTATCATCATATCTATCATTGCAAAATAGGCTTGAGTACCTTGAGAACGGTTTCTTTAAAAAAGCACATAAATATGAAACATATAATCATGTTAAACAAGCGACAGCGATACCAATAGTTGCTTAAAATTTTCCGAAAGCACTTAATAGCCTTTTTAAATAAGCAATGAAATCAGATCTTTTCAAAAGTAATCCACTTTCTAAAAATAAAAGCGGCTTTTCAGTTTGGAAAGAAGAAAGTGTTGAAAATATTATCTAATGCTGATCTTTCGGCACTCATAAATATGTCTAAATTATATTCTTCTATACACTGCCTTGCATCATAGTAATATGCCGTTCACATTAGCGATAAAAAGATAATATCATTTATCTCTATCCAATTCGAGCTCTACTTTACACTATGAGAAAATTGTACATTTTTTAGTATCTATAACATATTATTATCTATAAGATAAATTTATATATTTAATAGTAAATTAAGAATTATTATTCTGCTATCACGATGCAATTAAATAACCATTGAATAATAACTTAAATAATATATATATAACACATTATACAATAATGACTATCTATAATAAATACTATAAATAATAAAATTTTATCGTGTCCATTCATATTTTAATTGTTAATAATATTTTTATAACTACATCATAATTTTCATGTTTTCTATTATACTATCGATAATAAATAAATTTTTATATATTTAATATGTAAAAATTTTGATCAATTTTATTATCTATAAATGTATTTAAAAAATATATTAATATCGTTTTATAAAAATTATACGATAACCATATGCTGTTTTATATATAACACATAATAAAATATTCTATAAAGTTTTTAAAAAATATAATTTGTAATTATTACTGTTACTTTTTTACAATAATGTTTGTAAAAAAATTATAGGTATATTTTTATATGTATTTTTATTATTGACTAAAAATACATATTGAACTATATGACTTGTATATAGTGTGAGATACATAAACATTATGTATCTTTCTTACATATATAAATTAAAAATATTTGAGGTAAAGTTATGGTAAAAATATTTAAAAATTATATTTTAAGCATTTTTATAGCGAGCACTTTTTTTATTTCACAAACTGTAAATGTTAATGCAAACTATTTGAAAAACGATACTCCAAAAGAGGAACTTTCTGTTTTCCCAATGGAACAAGTAAAATATGCGAAATCCGATGTAGTTTCTACGACTGCTTTCTATGCTCCGTCTGTAAATTATCAAACAGAACATGGAACAATAGGTGAAGGAAAATTTGAAAAGGTCGTTGAGCCTATGACTATAGGAATGGGGCTATTGTTTACTGGATATGCAATGAGCTTTATAGGATCGATAATAAGTTGGATAAAGGACATAGTATTGATTTTCAAGTAATTCAATCTATTGTAGAAATATAGAATACATATCTTAATTATGTTATTATTAATTATTATAAATTTATTACATAATGAAGCTTCTATTTCTCTTACTATAACTATAAATTCTGTAAATTACATCCAAAAATCCAAAGTGTAATTTATATACACACATATATATATATTGAATACTATAAAGTATTTGAGGTAAATGATGATTAATTTTTTTAACAATAATATATTAATTATTTCTATGATATCTGTTTTTTACATTTCACAGACTGTAAGTGTACATGCCAACTATTTGCAAAACAATATTCATCGTGAGAATATTTTTATTTCTGTAACAGAACAGAACAGAACGGATGCAATCAGTACGATTGCTCTCTATACACAAAATCTAAATCGTTGTATGGAAAATGAAATTACCGTCGAAGGAAAATTTGAAAAGGTTGTTGAACCTCTTACACTCGGGGCTTTTGGTATGGGGATGGCACTTGGATATGCATCAAGTACGATAGGCATGTTTTTAGGATGGATAATAAGTAAAATAATATTGTATTTTAAATCTCGTTAAAATTGAACTTTCATCAGAATAAGACCTTCTCATATGAAATATAAACTATGAACATATTCTGTGTTTATCCATTGTTGATGATAAAAACTAATGAATTATCACACTAAGAGTGAAAAAAGCTTTAAATGCTTCTGTTTCTCTCAATGTGCACTAATTCTGCCGATGCATCTATTCAATTCAGATTAAAATAAAAGTATTGGTGGTAAACTATGATTAAAGTATTGAAAACTTACGTATTAAATATTTTTATAGCAGTTGCTTTTTTGCTTTCACAAATTATAAATGTTCATGCCAATCATTTGAAAAATGATACTCAATGGGAAACTGTCTCTCTAATAGAACAAGGAAAGAAAAAAGCTATCGATATAGCTGCTCTTTATGTCCCAAGTTTCACTCATAGAGCAAAAAGTGAATCTGCCTTTGAAGGAAAATTTGAGAAAGTGTTTGAACCAATTACGCTAGGAGTTTTTTCTACAGTAGGAGCTTTGGGTTTTGGATTCTTGACTGGATCTGTTATGGCCATATTTAGTGGGATAATCGGATGGGCAATAGGAAAAATTAAAGGCAAATAATTCAAAGATACTTAGTTATTTTTTTCTATTTAAAATGAAAATACTTTACAGCCTGCTTCCCATCATTTAGCAGGCTGTTGTATGTTTTCTATGGATAACCTTTAGGCTACCATACTGTATAGCACAAATATAATATCTATTATTATACAAAGTAATAAATTAAGCTAAAAAAGATTATTCAAAGTATAGATTTGCGCACGAAATGCCATAAAATTACCTTATAAATCTTCCAATGTGAGTCTTGGGATGTATCATTTTAACATTTCGTTTAGCAGATTTAATTGTTACAGAGTATTAAGAGTATAAAATAACTATGAATGATTGATTTTTATACAAAAGTTCTTCAGTAAATACTATTCTATCTATTTAATTTTATTATTTAAGAAGGTGTACAAGTGAAGATACGTTTTAAAATCTAAGTGAATGAATAATAGAGAGAAATTTTTGACTGTAACAGATTTTCTGTGAACATTTGGCGTTTATATCTCAAAAATAAAAATGCTTAAGGCTATTTCCTTTCATTATTGAGTTAAAAAGAAGAAAAGAAGCTCTATCCATTTAATAATTTAAATATTATGAAAAACGTGAAATAAATAACTTCACCAATTTGCCAGAAATAAAAAAAGGATAAGACTTATGGAATATATCAGCACGAGAGGTGAAGCTCCTGCTTTAAGCTTTACGGAAACAATCATGACAGGGTTGGCAAGCGATGGGGGACTTTATTTGCCAGATAAATTTCCTCAGCTATCATTTGATGCGTTACGAGCACTTCGTGGTCAGTCCTATACAACAATTGCTAAAACTATTCTGTGGCCCTTTGTGAATAACGAAATCGAATATACAGCTTTTGAAAATATGATCGCTGAATCTTATGCAACCTTTCACCATCCAGCAATCTGTCCGTTACGACAAACTGGAGCAGATGAATTTATCCTTGAACTCTTTCATGGTCCTACTTTAGCTTTTAAAGATGTAGCAATGCAGTTTCTTTCTCGACTGATGGATTATGTTTTGACTGAAAAAAATAGATGTGCAACGATTATTGCTGCAACATCAGGTGATACAGGAGGAGCTGCGATACAAGCTTTTGCTGGAAAAGAACACTCAGATATTTTTATTTTATTTCCTAAAGGACGTGTATCGCCTGTTCAACAACGGCAAATGACAACCAATCATTGTTCCAATGTTCATGCCATTGCCATTGAAGGAAATTTTGATGATTGCCAAGCTCTTGTCAAAGCAATGTTTAATGACCACAATTTTCGTAAAAAAAGAGCACTTTCAGGTGTTAATTCTATAAATTGGGCGCGTATCATGGCGCAAATTGTTTACTATTTTTCATCTGCACTTTCTTTAGGAGCACCTGATAGAGCTGTTTCATTTACTGTTCCTACTGGAAATTTTGGTGATATTTTTGCAGGTTATGTCGCAGCCCGTATGGGATTACCCATTGCTCAACTGGTCATCGCAACGAATGATAACGACATCCTTGTACGTACATTGACCAGTGGTACTTACGAAACACAACCAATAGTCCATACAACATCACCTTCTATGGATATTCAGGTCTCTTCTAATTTTGAACGTTTGCTCTTTGAAAGTGGCAATCGTGATCCAATGTGGATTCGCAATGCAATGGAAAACTTGAAAAAAACGGGGCTCTTTACTCTTGATGAAAAGCAACTCAAAAATATTCGTTCCCTATTTTCCGCTGGAAAAAGCAACATGGCTGCAACAGCTCAAACAATTGATAGTGTCTATAAGGAAAGTGGCTATCTTGTTGATCCACATACAGCGGTCGCTCTTCAAGTAGCGCGTGAAAACAAAAAACCGCATATTCCAATGATCGTTCTTGCCACGGCTCATCCAGCTAAATTTCCTGATACTATTAAAAGCGCTTGTGGCCTTCATGCTCCATGGCCATCTCATCTCAATGATGTAATGAAACACGAAGAACATTTTATAAATCTTGCTAATGATGAAAAAATAGTAAAAGATTATATTTCTTTAAAATCGCGTGCATCTTATTAAAGTTAGCTGCATTAATTTAAATCAAGAATATTCTGATACCCTTACAATGAGGTGTTTAGCTTATTTAATGGAGTTGTAGATACATGGATGTAGATATATGTCGCCTTAGTAATGGTTTGACTATCGCCACACATACAATGCAACAAATTGATAGTGTTGCTCTCGGAATATGGGTTAAAGTGGGCTCACGCAATGAAACCTCCACACAGCATGGTATTGCTCATCTTCTTGAGCATATGGCTTTTAAAGGAACCGAAAACCGTACTGCTTTTCAAATTGCAACCGATATTGAAGATGTTGGCGGTGAAATCAATGCTACAACCAGTATTGAAACAACAGCTTACTTTGCACGTGTACTTAAAAGCGATATCCCACTTGCTATAGACATTTTAGCCGATATTTTAATGCATTCAAAATTTGACGACGATGAACTAGAACGAGAAAAACAAGTAATCTTTCAGGAAATTGGTGCTGCCTATGACACTCCTGATGATATTGTTTTTGATCACTTTACAGAAACAGCCTTTCGTCATCAATCCCTTGGACGCTCTATTTTAGGAACAGCTAAAACTATTCAATCATTTACATCTACTGATCTCCATGATTTCATCAATAAACAATATAGTGCAGATCGTATGATTGTCGTTGCTGCAGGAGCTGTAAAGCACGAAAGTTTCTTGCGAGAAGTTGAAAGTCGTCTTGGTACTTTTCGCTCCCATTCAACCGCACCTCTTACTAATCTTGCAAATTATGTCGGTGGCGACTTTCGTGAATATCGCGATTTAATGGATACACAAGTTGTTCTAGGGTTTGAAGGGCGTGCTTATCACGCGCGTGATTTTTATGCAGCCCAAATTCTTTCAATCATTCTTGGTGGTGGTATGTCTTCACGTCTTTTTCAAGAGGTAAGAGAGAAACGTGGATTATGCTATTCTATTTATGCTTTTCATTGGGGATTTTCAGATACTGGGCTTTTTGGTGTTCACGCAGCTACCGGACAAGAAGGGCTCAAAGAACTTATTCCTGTGATTCTTGATGAACTTTCCAAGGTCAGCAAAAATATTCACGCCAACGAACTGCAACGAGCACAAACGCAATATCGTGCAAATCTGACAATGTCACAGGAAAATCCCTCTAGTCAAGCACATCTCATTGCTCGCCAAATACTCCTTTATGGTCGACCAATTCCAATATCGGAAACAATTGAACGCCTCAATCTCATCACTCCTAAAAGATTAACTGATTTAGCACATCGTCTTTTTACAAACTCCACTCCAACACTAACTGCTGTCGGACCTGTAGGACCCCTTATAAATTTTGATGATTTAACGTCAACTCTTTCATACAAGCTAAAGTAAAAACTTCTTTTCAATGCAACATCACAATAACGTCACATATTTTATCATAAAATTTACCACAAAAGCTCTCCTCATTAAATAAGTTTTGGAAATATTGGGCAAATAGGCGTACAAAACTACCCAATTCATACTTCATGTGATAAAGATTCTAATAAGTGAAGGTATATCCGTGAAATCTGAAAATTCATGGTTTAACTTTGCACTTTTAAAATATAAAACTTCATTCGCTTCAGGTTCCATTGAAGCAAATGGGTGTGTGGTCTATTTGTATATAAAATCACATAACTTAAGAAAAAGTGATAACAATTTATTATGTAAATAAATTATAAAAGGTGGACGTTTTTTCTCAAAAGTCGAAATGAAAATTAAACATCCTAAAATATTGAGAGTGGGACATTGTGAAGAGTTTGCGTAAAATAATTGACATCATTTTCATTGTAGTCGTTAGTTCTTTTGTCCATCTTACATCAGCACAAGCAATTGAACCAGTTAAAATTTCTTCTCAAGATGCTGCTCTTGATCTCTCAAAAGCAATTGAAATTCACCATACAAACAACTCTATTTTTCAAACAAGTACAGCACCAGGACCAGATGGTATTGTATGGCGTATTGAAGTGCAGGCAAAAAATGAAAAATTTTCCGGAAATTGGGCAGTTTTTTCTCTTGCAAATCCAACAGATGAACAAGTTGATCGTCTCATCGTTGCCCCCCATTACCGCATGGCACGTTCTGGATTTTTTTGGCCAGACCTTGGATCATCAAGGATTCAATCCATAACGCCAAGCGAAGGTTTTTCCCTCGATCGTCAACTTAGTGCAAACTCTGATATCTTTCGTATTACCCTTAACCCTGGTGCTGTTATTACATTTGTAGCCGAACTTAACTCTGCAAATCTACCGCAAATCTATTTATGGCAACCTGAAGCTTATAAAGATGCAATTAATTCTTATACGCTTTATCATGGTATTCTTCTTGGGATATCAGGTCTCTTAGCGCTTTTGTTAACTGTTCTCTTCGTCGTCCGTGGAACGGGGCTGTTTCCTGCAACAGCGGCAGTTGCTTGGGCAGTGCTTTTTTATATTGGTATTGACTTCAACTTTTTAAATAAATTCTTTGCAGTTACACTCACAACCCAACCAATCTGGCGTGCTGGTACAGAAGTAGCACTTACTGCTACACTCTTCATTTTTCTTTTTACCTATCTCAGCCTTAACCGCTGGCATTATCATTTTAGTTACGGTGCTATCGCTTGGACCATTGCGTTTTGCAGTCTAGGAGCCTTTGCTATTTACGATCCCATCAGAGCAGCTGGAATTGCGCGTTTGTCTTTTGGCCTTACCGCTGTGCTTGGTATAATATTAATCATCTATTTCTCAATCAGAAGCTATGACCGCGCCATTATGCTTATTCCAACATGGTTGCTCATTAGCTTTTGGTGTGTTGGAGCCTATACCTGCATAGCTGGACATTTAAACAATGATATTATCCAGCCAGCATTAGCAGGGGGATTAGTGCTCATTGTTCTTCTCATAAGCTTTACTGTCCTGCAACAAACTTTTTCTAATGACGCTTTCCATGAAGGAATATTTTCCGACCTTGAACAACAAGTACTCGCAGCAAAGGGAGCTGGAAATATTATTTGGGATTGGAATATTGAGCGTGATCGTATTGTTGTACATCCAAACATGGCAACCCTTTTTGGTACTGAAATTCATAACCTCAATGGACCTATGCGCAACTGGATTTCAGCCTTGCACCATGATGATCGTGAACGCTTTCAAGCCGTATTGGATATCATTCTTAAAAATAAAAAAGGGCGCATTGATCAAATTTTTCGGCTTTCTTCCGGTGGTGGTTATTATCATTGGTTTTCTCTTCGTGCACGTCCGGCTATGCAAAAAGATGGAAAAATCACACGTGTCATTGGAACCATTGTCAATATTACTAACCATAAAAAATCCGAAGAACGCTTATTGCATGATGCAATCCACGACAGCTTAACTGGACTTCCTAACCAACAAATTTTCTTTGATAGACTACAAAATTATACCTCTTTAGCGAAAGCAAATATCAAAATTAGACCGACTGTCTTTATGATTGATTTTGACAATTTTCGCCAAATTAATCGCAAATTAGGCATAGCAGTTGGGGATACTGTACTGCTTATAATCGCACGTCGTTTAAATCGTCTCATTAACTTTCAAGACACCTTATCGCGTCTTTCAGCAGACCGCTTTGCAATTATTTTACTCAGTGAAACCGAACCACAAAAAATTGCAGCATTTGCAGATCATTTGCACAAAACAATTTCAGCACCTATTTCACTTTCAGAAAATAAAATAATCCTTTCAACCTCTATCGGATTGGTTACATGGAGTGAAAGCCGATCGACGGCTAAAGATATTTTTAATGATAGTGAGTTAGCGATGATTCGCGCAAAACAAATGGGTGGGAACCATATTGAACCTTTTCGTCCTAATTTTCGCACTTTGGGTCTCGAACATAATACTCTGGAGAAAGATGTTCATTATGCCATAAAACGTAATGAGATGAAAATCCTCTACCATCCTATTCTTAATTTATCAGACGGACATATTATTGGTTTTGAAACAATTGTAGAATGGCATCACCCCACTTATGGAAATTTAAATGTCTCTGATTTCATAAAAATCGTAGAAAATGAACAAATTGTTATGGATTTGTCACAATTTATCATTGATAATGCCATTATTGATCTTATAAATGTACAAGAAAAGTTTTCCCAACAATCTTTCTTTATTTCAATTAATTTACCAAGCGCAGAAATGATTCATCCTCGTTTTATCAGTCAATTGCGTGCCGCTTTGCTTCGCCATCCGCTCCACAAAGGGCGTCTGATGATTGAAATATCTGAATTTGTCTTAAGAAATAATCCTGAACAATCAGCGCACTTTCTTGAACAAATTAAAACACTTGGAATGAATCTCGCACTCGATAATTTTGGAACAGGTTATTCGTCTCTGACCTATCTCGTACGTTATCCATTTGATATGGTTAAACTTGATCGTTCACTTATCTCAATCGACTCTCTTAAGAAGAAAATTGTTCTAAAGTCTATCATTAATATGGCAACAGATCTTAATTTGCAAATTATCGCAGAAGGTGTTGAAAATGAAAAAGAAGCAATCTTCCTCCGTCAAGAAGGCTGTAAATATGTTCAAAGTACACTTGTGACGAAACCGATTGCCATAGAAGAATTAATTACGCTCGTTCAGAGCCATTTCCCTTATAAAATAAAAACATAAGGGATAAAATAACGTGTAAAGTTAAAAAGCTTAGAAAAAACTCTACGCGTGTCCCATTTCAGAAGCAAGATAAGTTGGATCGATACCCATGCGTGTTAAACTTTTATCATACTTGCAGCTTAAATCGCTTTCAAAAAGAAAACTAGGTGATGTAGAACTGATTAGCCAACCATTTGTAGAAATTTCTGCCTCAAGTTGCCCCGCTTTCCATCCAGCATAGCCTAATGCGACCAGTGCATGTTGCGGACCTTGTTCGCAACTGATCGCTTTTAATATATCAATTGTCGCAGTAAAACAGATCTTATCTGCAATAAAAACAGTTTCTTCACAAGTATAATCATCTGAATGAAGGACAAAACCACGCGAAGGATCAACAGGACCACCATAGCGAACAGGAAACTGTTTTATTGGTTCAGAAAGACTTTTTTTTTGGCCACTGTCTATGACTCCCAAATGAAGCAAAAGCTCTGGAAAATCAATATGATGCAATTGATTAAGAATGATGCCCATCGCACCGGCATCAGAATGCGCACAAATATAAATAACAGAACGAATAAAGCGTTTGTCATTCATCCCAGGCATTGCTATGAGTAATTGTCCACCTAAAAAGCCATTACACCGCTTCATTAATCTGTTATTCTCCATAATTTACATGATAAAAGTTTGTTCATTTAGCACACTAGGAAAATAAAACTCCAATGAAAAAAAGTCGTATATTTACAAATTTACAAAATATCGCAACTTTCTTTTATAAAAAGCTTTTAGTTACTTTAAGCTTAACATTCATAGTTTTAGAATTACTTAACATTCCTGTAAATGCTCAAACAGAACAAAAACTCCAGCTTTTCGCAACATCTTGGTATGAATCAGATGGTGGTCGTATCCGATTAGCGATCACTGAACCTTCTCTTTCTGGAATAAGAGAAGGCATTATTGAAATTGAGCTTAAACCAGGATGGAAAACTTACTGGCGTAATCCAGGTAATTCTGGCATGGCACCATTTTTTAATTTCAACCAACAGATTTCTTATGAAATCTTTTATCCTACTCCACAGCTTTTTGAAACAGAAAATGATTGGTCATTAGGTTATAAAGATAAAGTAATATTGCCCTTCAATCTTTCTGGTTCAAGCAAAAATTTAAGTGGTGCTTTCACTCTTGGATTATGTAATAAAATCTGTCTTCCATTTACTATTAACTTTGATTTTTCGCCATCTGCTCTTAAAAATAAACAGCTTCCTGCTTCCTTCTTAAAAAAGGCGCAAGATTCTTTGCCCCGCATGATGCAGAATGCACTAAAAATAAGTGCCGAAAAAAATAACAGTACCCTTCTTATAAAAATACAAAATAACAACAAAACCACTCCTTCCTCTCTCTTTTTAGATGGAGGAGAAATGCAAATTGGAGCAGCAAGAAAAGTCAGTGATAACGCAGAATATACACTCTTCAGTGCTCCACTCTATTTCACACCAGAAGAAATAAACCAAAAAATTTTTTATACAATTTCTTTTAAAGATCACGCCTTAAGTGGAACATTCATATTCCATACGCAGCCAACCCCTCTTGCGTCTCCATGATAAAAGAAAAAGCTCTCAAAAAGCAATTATGCTGGAAAACGTCCATTTTCACGATATTGAGTAATTGCTTTGCGAGCAAGGGCATCTGCGCGTTCATTTTCTGGATGTCCCGCATGCCCTTTTACCCAGTGCCATCTAACTGTATGACAAGAACTAGCATCCTCAAGAGCTTGCCATAGCTCCATATTTTTAACAGGATTTTTTGATGCAGTGCGCCAATTATTCTTTTTCCAATCTTCAATCCACTTAGATATACCGTTACGTACATAAACTGAGTCTGTATAAAGATCGACCAAACAGGGCTCTTTAAGCGCCTTTAATGCACAAATTGCCGCCATGAGTTCCATTTGATTGTTTGTCGTATGGACCTTACCGCCATAAAGCTCCCGTTCATGACCATTCCAGCGTAAAATTGCCCCCCATCCTCCAATTCCAGGGTTCCCTGAGCAAGCACCATCTGTATAAATTTCAACGACTTTTTGTGGAGTTGCCATAAAATTTAAAAACCTAATTCACTTAGCGAATTTACATTACTGAAAAAACAAAGCTTGTGCCAATACTCCCATGGATCTTTCTTAATAACAAAGCTATTAGGCGGTGTATTAAACCAATCATATAGACGTGTGAGTAAGAAACGTAGAGACGCACCACGAGCTAATAAAATCATCTTGTCCAATTCTAAAGGGATCAATGGTCTTATTTTTTGATAACTTTCCAATAACTTACGTGCTTTGGTAAGATTATAGGAATGATCAGGCTCAAAGCACCAAGCATTTAAACAGATCGCTAAATCATAAGCAAAAAAGTCATTACAAGCAAAATAGAAATCTATCATCCCAGAAAGACGATGATTCACAAAAAAGACGTTATCATTAAATAGATCTGCATGAATAATGCCTATTGGTAAATTGAACGGCCAATTTTTCTGTAAAAAAGCCAATTCCAACTCAATTTTTTGTCCAAATTCTTTTAACAATGCATCTTCTTTGGTTTGACAACGTTGCCACAAGACCTTCCAATCCATAACAGAAAGAGTATTTTTACGACTAAGTGTAAAATCCTGTCCTGCTAAATGCAATTGTGCTAACCCCGTCCCCACTTCGCCACAATGATCTATATTGGGCTGGCGGATCCACTCTCCTTCCAGAAAAGTAATAATAGCGGCAGGACGTCCTGCTAATTCACAGATCATCATTCCATCATTTTGAATAACAGGTTGAGGACAAGGAATTCCACGCTGTCCTAAATGCTGCATCAAGCAACAAAAAAAAGGTAAATCATCTTTTGAAATACGCTTTTCATAAAGTGTTAAAATAAATCGCCCTTGTGTTGTCTCTAACATAAAATTAGAATTTTCAGTCCCCTCCTCTATACCTTGATAAGACAAAAGTGATCCTATTGCATAACGTGTTAAAAACACTTTTAAATCATTTGGGTGAATATCTGTATAAACGGCCATTATTCTGCTTTCGTTGTAGATATGTTTGTATTCTGATTTTCATTTTTTGCACTATTTGCTTGACTATTGACGAAAGCCATATCTTGAGACGTTAAAATGACGTCACGTAATTCGCGACTCACTAAAAATTTTTCCGTTTCTACCGCTGTTTCAGCTAATTCTATTGTGACATCATAACGCTCACGAAATGCTGAAATAATTTCATCAATAATAATTTCAGGAGCCGAAGCCCCTGCTGAAAGACTGACAATAGAAAGAGATTTTAGGTTTTCAAAATTAATTTCATCAGCGCGCTGAACTAAAATAGCTTGCCGCGCACCAGACTTTTCGGCAACCTCTACTAAACGTCGTGAATTAGAAGAATTTGGTGCTCCAACAATCAAAAACAAATCGCTCCCCTTTGCCGCTGCTTTAACCGCATCTTGTCGATTCGTTGTAGCATAGCAAATTGACTCAGCCGCTGGGGCTGCTAATGTAGGAAAACGTTGTTGTAATATATCGATAATTCCTGCAGTATCTTCAACAGAAAGCGTTGTTTGTGTCACAAATCCTAATTTATCTGGATCATTGGGTTGATAATGCAAAGCATCTTCTATCGTTTCAATAAGCGTCACAACTCCTTCTTCAAGCTGTCCCATTGTCCCTATCACCTCAGGATGACCAGCATGACCAATCAATATAACATGACGACCATGACGTTGATGTCGTATCGCTTGTTTATGAACTTTCGAGACCAACGGACATGTTGCGTCAAGATAAAACAAATTATAGTATCGTGCTTCTTCTGAAACAGATTTTGGTACACCATGAGCAGAAAAAACAACTGGTTGATTGCGATGTTCTTCTGGAATCTCATTAAGTTCTTCGACAAAAACAGCACCCCGTTGCTGTAATCCCTCAACCACGTAGCGGTTGTGTACAATTTCATGACGGACATATACTGGAACACCATATTTTTTTAATGCAAGCAGAACAATCTGGATAGCACGATCAACCCCTGCACAAAATCCACGTGGACCACAAAGACGTATCGTTAAAGGGGGAAGTCCAGACATAAATCATCCTTAATCTCTATAGTTTTAGCTATATATTCAAACAACCTATTATTATACATGAATAAGCAATGTAAAAAAACGTGCAATATCATCTTTTGCATAAGAACACACTCTATCGTGTTTTCTTACAGAATTTTCTTGAAGAAAAGCTCTTTTAAAATTTGCTCTTTCATTTTACGCAACTAAAGAGCGATAAAATACCAAACAAGAGATTCAATCAAAAGAATTCCAAAGATAGCTGCCAAATACAGTAACGAAAAGAAAAACGTTTTTTTGGCCATCAAAATAGTTTCATTATGTGTATCAGCTTGCCATAAACGATAGGCAAAATAAATAAAGATAATGCTTAAAATTGTTGAAAAAATACCATAAAAAATTCCGCCAAGACCAGTAAAGCAAGGAGCAGCAGCACACAATGCCATCAAAATAGTATAAAATAAAATCTGTTTTTTTGTTGAATGTTCACCTCGTACATTAGGCATCATAGGGATACCTGCAGCCTCATAATCAAGAGATGAAAATAAAGAAAGAGCCCAAAAGTGAGGGGGGGTCCACATAAAAATGATTAAAAATAATAAAAAGCTATCAATACTCACTGTCCCTGTTGTCACGGCCCATCCAATCATTGGTGGAAAAGCCCCAGAAGCACCACCAATAACAATATTTTGTGGTGTGATACGCTTTAACCAAATTGTATAGATAACGACATAAAAGAAAATCGTAAACGCAAGAAAAAATGCCGCAAACCAATTAATGAAGCTCCCCATAACCAATACCGAGAGCATAGAAAGAACCATGCCAAAAATAAATGCCTTTTGGGAGCTGATTTTACCCATGGGAATAGGACGCTTTTTAGTCCGTTCCATCACAGCATCAATGTCAGCATCATACCACATGTTCAGTGCTCCCGCACCACCTCCACCAGCAGCAATACATAAAATTGCTAAAAAACCATACCACGGATTGATAGGAACAGGCGATACAAGCAAACCAACCAGAGCCGTAAAGACCACAAGAGACATAACACGTGGCTTTAATAATGTGATGTAATCACCAATACCGGATTTTGGTGGCGTTGATTTACCATTCACAACCGATAACTCTTCTGAAACTGACATTCCACTCAAAGCCCTTTTCCATTTCTGTCATTCACAAACCCAATATTATCTGACAAATATTATCTAGCGTATGGAAATAACCCATTAAGACCAATCGTATTTTTGAGAAAATATGAAATATCTCTTTCGCACGTATCCCCTAAAAGTAAATGGAAATATTGGCAATAAAAATACATTTTTTCAATCAACGTTCTCTCCACATTACAAATGTATCATAAAAATATATCATATGAATTAATATATTTGGGTAAATACTGATTTTGTGTTATAGTTTTTTATAGGGAATTCATTTTTTATGTAAATCTATGCCCGGTTGTGGGTGTTGAGTCGGATAGGATTTTCTGTGATACTTTATAAATTACTCAAAAAAACTTTTTTTATTGGTGCTGTTCTTTACACACTTTATAGTAGTTTTATCAGTCATGCATTTGCACAAACACCCTATGCACAAGATGTTCCTGCTCCGCAAACCTATGGTGCATGGACAAAAGTGTGTTCTCTACCACCAGGTACACCTAACATGCAGTGTGAAGTTGTACAAAACGTTCACACACAAGGGCGTCAAGATATTACCTTGCGCGTTACATTTTATAAACTTCCTCAAAAGCAAGGTGCTTTGATGCGTGTTTTTGTTCCGATTCGCGTTGAATTACGTCCTGGCGTTGGAATTAAAATTGACGATAAAAATATGGGCAGAATGGAATATCGTCGTTGTCTTGGTGATAATTGTGTTGCTGAAGCCTTTCTTAAAGAAGACATATTGCAGCTCTTTTTAAAAGGAAAAATGGCAACCTATTTTATCTTTACAACTCCTGAACAAGGGATTGGAGGTTTTGTTGACCTTCATGGTCTTGGCGACGCCTATGCAACCTTACCGACATGAATGAAATCAATACATTTTAAACAATCAAAATCTCATCGTATATTTTGAAAGATTCTTAAAATTAGATTGATAAAAATCTTCGAAGCCCCCATAAAAATAGGATAATTCTTATGAAATCGCTGATTGATCATTTTGATATTGCTTCCTCTAAAGTGCAATCACTTATACAGGAAACACTTCATCATGCTGATGATGGTGAGCTTTACCTTGAGTATACAGAAAGCGAAGCTCTTTTATTTGATAATGGACAGCTTAAAAACGGCTCATTTCATCAAGATATGGGATTTGGACTACGCGTTGTTGCTGGAGAGGCTACTGGATATGCTCACTCTAGTGAGTTATCAGCTGCTGCACTCAAACGTGCCAGTGAAGCTGCTAAAGCTGTTACCTATAATAATCATGCAGGGACTTATAGCATAGCACCTCAACAAACAAACAAAAGGCTTTATCAACCGCATAATCCCCTTGATGCTCCATCATTTGAAGAAAAAAGTGCTCTTTTGCAAAAAATTGATGCCTATTTACGTGCTAAAAATGATAAATTGCATCAGGTGACTGTTTCTCTTTCCGGCTCGCTACAACATGTTGAAATTTTACGTGCAGATGGTTATTTGGTTCGTGATATTCGTCCCCTTGTGCGACTTTCTATATCTGTGGTCGCAGCTGAAGGCAATCGTCGTGAAAATGGTTTTTATGGATGTGGAGGGAGACAAGCATTTAACCAATTTATTCATGAAGACAATTGGAAAAAAGCTGCGGATGAAGCCTTACGTATGGCTTTAACAAATTTAGAAGCAGAAGCAGCACCTGCTGGATCTTTTGATGTTGTCTTAGCTAACGGATGGCCTGGTGTTATGCTCCATGAAGCCGTAGGTCATGGTTTAGAAGGTGACTTTAACCGTAAAAAAACATCGGCTTTTGCTGGACTTTTAGGACAACAAGTTGCAGCAAAAGGTGTTACAGTTGTTGATGATGGAACAATTCCACAATGCCGTGGCTCTCTCACTGTCGATGATGAGGGGACCCCTTCAAGATATAACGTTCTCATTGAAGATGGAAAACTCGTTGGTTTTATGCAAGACAGGCTTAATGCACGGCTTATGGGAGGTAAATCAACTGGAAATGGACGGCGTGAATCTTATGCTTATGCACCAATGCCACGAATGACCAATACAATCATGCTAGGAGGAGATAAAACACCTGAAGAAATCCTTTCTTCACTTAAAAGTGGTATCTATGCTGTTTCATTTGGTGGAGGACAAGTTGATATTACTTCCGGAAAATTCGTCTTTGAATGTACTGAAGCATACCGAGTAGAAAATGGCAAAATTTGTGCACCAATCAAAGGTGCAACTCTTATTGGAAATGGACCGGATGCTATGAAACGTATCACAATGATTGGTAATGATAGTAAACTAGACAATGGTATTGGTATGTGCGGAAAAGCAGGGCAAAATGTCCCTGTTGGTGTTGGTCAACCTCATCTTCGAATCAATAATATGACAATCGGTGGAACTGCGCTTATAGAGGAATAAGCTTGCTCATTCCTTCCCAGTATTGCCTCCTTCTCGTCTATTACGACCATTTTGTGAGGGGGAGATTACAATGAATTGATTTATAAAGATAATCTAGCGTTATTCATATTGTATTAGAACCTTGAATACCGCAAGATTCTCTCATTTTAAATCTGTGTCTGTTGGATCAATCAAAATCATTCGTTTATACGTTACAGGCGGGGAGAGTTATATGGATAAAAACTGTACAAGAAAAGACTAAAGATTCCTCTTATGGGGCGTCTCAAGTGCCAAGAGTTTTAAGAAACATTAGGGGATGGCAAATATAACGACGGCACAGGCTTATTCAGACACATCTTTTTCGTAAGATATTAGTCTTTTGTGTGGGGTAACTTGTCTTTTATATTCATAATAAAAAAGACTTTCTACATTTAGTGCTCTTAAATCAACGAGAAAAAGGTTATTATTATAGATAAATTTTGGAGAGATTTTATAATAATACTCAGGTAAACTTTTAAAAAAATTAGGCTAAAGTTTCCAACCTTTCTTTTTTTTCTTTTTGCTCAAAACAGCAACAATTTCGACATGTGGTGACCATAAAAATTGATCAATCGGTATGATTTTTTCTACTGTATACCCCCTTGCAACAAGAAGAGATAAATCACGAGCAAATGTAGTAGGATTACAAGAAATTGCCACAACACGTGATACTATAGTCTTCGCTAATTCACGTACTTGTTGCTCTGCACCAGCACGGGGAGGATCAAAAACAACACTCTCAAAACATTCAAGTTCCTTTACAGAAAGGGGATGTCGGAAAAGATCACGTTTTTCACAAGTGACCGTTTTTAAACCAGTCGCAAAACGTGCTGCTGTATTTAGATTTCTTAATGCATCTTCATTATTTTCTACTGCATGAACATTCATCTTTTTTGCCATACGCAAGGTAAATGTTCCTACCCCTGAAAACAAATCAACAGCATTCTTTGCTTTTTTAAAATGAGTCAAAATAATATTGCCCATTATATTTTCAGCTTCACAAGTTGCTTGCAGAAAACCACCAGAAGGAAATTCAACACGGACATCTCCAAAGTAAATCTCTGGTTTTTCTCGTTCAACCAAAACTTCACCGTCAACAGATAAACGTATAATCCCATATGAAAGAGCAGCACTGATCATTCTCTGACGAAGTGATTCATGGTGTATAATGCAACCGCTTAAAGCAACATCTAAACCATTTTCAACACATGTTATCGTAACATGAAACCGTTTGGCAGAGCTCTTTAGAAAAGCACAGAGCTCTCTGATATTATGCAACTGAGAAATAAGCTCTGGACGGCTTACTGGGCATTCCTCAAGAGCTACAATCTCATGAGAGAGATAACGGTTAAAACCAACTTTTTGCCCCTGTGGGGTCATGGATGCTGTTAGAGTAATCCGCCGTCGGCTATAAGGTTTACATTCTATTAAAGGCGCAACAACATTATTAAGTCCATACTTTTTAAGCGCCTCAACAACCAATTGTTGTTTCCATACGCGATAAGCATCCATATGCCAATGCTGAAGAGTACACCCTCCACATTCTCCAAAATGCTGACAAAGAGTATCAATGCGTTCTGATGATTTTTCTTTTAATGTTATATATGTTGCATATTTTCCATGAACAGTAATTTCAGCACACTCTCCTGGTAAAGTAAAAGGAACAGAAACGAAGCCGTGAGACGTCTTAGCAATACCATAACCATTTGCTCCGATATGATCGATTATGACATTGTCATTCACTCTTGTTTTTCTCCGAATAGTAAATATTCCACGTTGCCATCACCACCTGTAATAGGGGAAGAAATTAAACCTTTTGCACTCCACCCTGTTTGTATATTTAACCAAACAAAAAGCGCCTCAGCAGTTTCTTTAGCACTTGATGGACTTAATATTCCTCCCTTACTAAAGTGTTTACGACCAACCTCAAACTGAGGCTTTACCAGTAAAACAGCTTGGGCACCCTTCTTGGCTAAAGACAACACGGGAGGCAATGCAAGTTTGAGCGAAATAAAGCTAACATCTGAAACGATAAGATCAATTTCTCGCCCACCTAAATGTTCCTGTTTAAAATCTCTGACATTCAAGCCTTCTAATAACGTTATAGCACTGTTGCCCAATAAACGTTTATCAAATTGATGATGCCCAACATCAACGGCAATGACATGATCTGCTCCACGCTCTAAGAGAACTTGCGTAAAACCACCTGTTGATGCACCAACATCAATGGCTGTCACTTTATCTGTTATAATTGGAAATGCATCAAGTGCAGCAATCAATTTTAACGCTGCCCGAGAAACATAATTCTGCGCTGGATCACAAACGGTAATCTCTGCATCATCAAAAACGATTTGCCCAGCTTTAAAAACGATTTCTCCGTTAACTTTAACAGTTTGGCGCATAATTGCATCACGTGCGCGTGAACGTGTCGTAAAAAAGTTTTTTTCAACTAAAAGAATATCGAGTCTTTTTCTGGAAGCCATCTCATACTCGAATTTTCTATCCTGTTCGAATCTCGCGTCCCAAAACAGCAAAAACCGTGTTTAAAATACCCATAGCGTCAAGTCCGACACGTGAAAGAACTTTTTCTGGTGAACCATGATTCAAATATTCATCAGGAAATTTTAGTGTACGAACTTTCAAACCATGCTCTAAGAGCCCTTCTTGCGCTAAAAATTGTAATATGTGCGCTCCAAATCCACCGATTGCCCCTTCCTCAATTGTCACCAATACCTCATGCTCACGTGCCAAACGACGCATCAAATCTTTATCTAAAGGTTTTGCAAACCGTGCATCTGCAACCGTTGTAGACAATCCTTCAGCCTCCAACGCATCAGCAGCTTGCAACACTTCTGACATCCGCGTTCCAAAACAAACCAAAGCGATTCTATTTCCTTCACGCAGAACGCGCCCTTTTCCAATTTCTAATAACTCACCACGTTGCGGTAAATCTATACCAATCCCCTCACCACGCGGATAACGAAAAGAAATTGGTCCCTGATCATAAGCTGCAGCTGTACGCACCATATGCATCAGTTCAAGCTCATCAGAAGGTGCCATAACAACAAAGTCAGGAAGAGTGGCCAAAAAAACAATATCAAAACTTCCAGCATGTGTTGCACCATCTGCCCCCACAAAACCTGCTCGGTCAATAGCAAAACGTACCGGTAATTTTTGAATTGATACATCATGAATAATTTGATCATAAGCACGCTGTAAAAAAGTAGAATAAATTGCAACAAAAGGCTTATACCCTTCACAAGCAAGTCCTGCCGCAAAAGTTACGGCATGTTGCTCAGCAATACCAACATCAAACATTTTTTCAGGAAATTTTTTCGCAAAAGAATCAAGGCCTGTCCCTGTTGGCATCGCTGCTGTTATGCCAACAATCTTATCATTATGGCGAGCTTCTTCTATTAAAGCTTTAGAAAATACCTTGGTATAGGGTAGAATATTACTTGATGCTTTTACCTGTTTTCCTGTCGTGACATCAAAACGATTAACACCATGATATTTATCAGACGAGGCCTCTGCAGGTGGATATCCCTTTCCCTTATGGGTTACAACATGCACCAAAACAGGACCATTAGGATATTCACGAACATTTTTAAAAACAGGCAATAAATGCCCCAAATTGTGCCCATCTATGGGGCCAACATAATAAAAGCCAAGCTCATCAAATAAAGTTCCCCCAACCAAAAGTCCACGCGCAAATTCCTCTGAACGACGGGCTTTATCCAAAAAAAACTTTGGCAATTTTTCGCTCAACATCTTTACGCGTTCACGTAAATGACGATAAGAAGGACGAGACACTAATCGTGCAAGATGTGCACTCATAGCACCTGTAGGTGGTGCTATAGACATATCGTTATCATTAAGAACAACAATCAAGCGTGCATTCAAAGCACCAGCGTTGTTCATGGCTTCATAAGCCATGCCCGCAGACATTGCACCATCACCAATGACAGTTATGATATTGCGTCTTGTCTCTGCTTTCAAAGCACTTGCCACTGCCATACCAAGCCCCGCTGAAATAGAAGTAGACGAATGCCCCGCCCCAAATGGATCATACACACTTTCTGAACGTTTTGTAAAACCAGATAATCCGCCCTCTTGACGTAATGTGCGAATTTTTTCTCTACGCCCCGTTAAAATCTTGTGTGGATAGGTTTGATGACCAACATCCCAAATAATCCTATCCTCTGGTGTATCAAAAATATAATGTAATGCAACAGTGAGCTCAACAACACCAAGTCCCGCCCCAAGATGACCACCTGTTACAGAAACCGCATCAATTGTTGCGGTCCGCAACTCATCAGCCAACTGTACCAAATCAGACTCAGGTAATGCCCGCAAATCTTGCGGAAAACAAACACGGTCAAGCAATGGTGTTAAGACCTGAGACAAAAAAAATCCTTTCTATTATCTTAACTCAAGAAAACACAATGATAAAAATATATCTTCTCTACTCTTTTATTTACAGTTTTGCATCTTTTTTACTGAAAAATGCTCTTTTCTATTTGAGATGAGCTATAATTTCCTCATTTTTAACTTATTTTATAAAAAAGAAATCAATAAAACTTTCTGTTTATAAACTAAGGTTATTGCTTCTCTTAGGTCCCACAATAAATATCCAAAAAGATTTAAATTATTTAGCATCAAGTGGTTCCACTCCTTCTGGAAAACCTTCTTCTGAAAGCTGGATTTTTTCAACTTTAGCTTCAGCAACTCTTAAGAGTTTTTCACAATGCTTTTTAAGCGCTTCACCGCGTTCATAAATATCAATGGATTGTTCCAAAGGCACATCACCACGTTCCAAATTTTCGACAATAACTTCAAGTTGCTTAAGCGCTTGCTCAAAGCTTAAGGTCGTAATATCCCCCTCTTGTATCTCTTTTTTCATATGAACCTCAAAAAATATCTGTTCTGGATATACGAACTCCAAAACCTTCCAAACCTATATAATGATGCTCTTTAGAAGTATAAACAATAACAGAGCCTATTCCTAAATATTTTAAAATTTGTGATCCTAAACCAATTTTGCGCCATTCTTCTTCGCGTTCAATTGCCTGCACATGGTTTTCTGAACTGTTTCTTGTCATGTTTTGAATACCAACAGTTGATTGTATAACAGATCCTTCACGCAAATAAATAAATACGCCACGTTTTTCTTTTTCCATCATACGCCGCATCATCACCATAATATCTGAAGTTTGACAAAAAACGTCACTTATAATGTTTTCATGATGTAAATGCACAGGAATATTCTCACCCTCACGGACATCACCAAAAACAATTGCAATATGCTGAACGACTTCCCAAGGGAGTTGATAACTTTGAACAATAGCGGGACCTACGAATGTTTCAATAGGCATTTCTCCAACATGCTTGATCAATATTTCCTTACGTTGGCGGTAAGCAATTAAATCTGCAACCGTTATAATATGCAACCGATGTTCTTGCGCAAATTTCATAATCTGATCGCCATGTTTAACGCTTCCATCATCATTAACTAACTCACCGATAACACCAACCGGCGGCAAATTAGCTAATTTACATAAATCAACAGCAGCCTCCGTGTGACCTGAACGCATGAGCACTCCCCCTTCATGCGCAATTAAAGGAAAAACATGCCCTGGACGAACAAAATCATCCGCACTTGCATTTGAATTCGCAAGATTACGTACAGCTAATGTACGGTCATGCGCTGAAATTCCTGTTGTTATGCCGTGTTTAAAATCAACAGTAACCGTAAATTGCGTCCCATGTGCAGAGTTATTATCTGGTACCATAGGAGAAAGATTAAACCGTTTTGCTTCTTTTTTTGGCATAGGTGTGCACACAATACCTGTTGTGTGACGAAGAATAAACGCCATCTTTTCTTCTGTACAATGCGCTGCAGCAACAGTTAAATCACCCTCATTTTCACGGTCATCATCATCTGTCACCACAACAATTTCACCGCGTTCAAAAGCTTTAAGTGCAGAAACAATTTTTTTTTCATCATACGCCATTGTTCACCTTTTCAATCACCCAACTTGACCGCGATGTCTTAGATAATGGTCAGCAATAGCACAAGCAACCATCGCTTCACCAACAGGAACGGCACGAATCCCAACACATGGATCATGACGTCCCTTTGTTATAACGTCTATATCATGACCATCAACATCAATGGAACGACGAGGTGTTAAAATTGATGAAGTAGGCTTTACAGCAAAACGCGCAACAATTGGCTGTCCACTCGATATTCCCCCTAAAATACCACCAGCATGATTGGATAAAAAAAGCGGTTTTCCATCATTTCCCATTCGCATTTCATCGGCATTTTCTTCTCCTCTCAAGCGGGCTGCCGCAAAACCATCACCAATTTCCACACCTTTTACCGCATTAATCGACATAAGTAACGAGGCAATATCTTGATCAAGCTTTGCGTAAATAGGGGCTCCTAAACCTGCCGGAACATTTTCTGCAACGATCTCAACAACCGCACCAACAGATGTCCCCTCTTTACGGAGTTTACTGATATAGTCACTAAAAATGTGAACCATCTCTGCATCAGCTGTAAAAAAAGGATTATTATCAACCTCTGACCAATCCCAACGATCACGATTAATATTATGAGGACCAATTGCTATCACTGCTCCTCGTACAATCAAACCAGGAACGATTTTACGAGCAAATGCACCTGCTGCAACACGTGCTGCCGTCTCCCGTGCCGAAGCACGTCCCCCGCCTCGAAAATCACGAATGCCATATTTAATATCATAAGTATAATCCGCATGTCCTGGACGATACTGATGAGCAATTGCTCCATAATCTTGAGAGCGTTGATCTGTGTTTCGAATCAACAGAGAAATTGGTGTACCTGTTGTCACCAATGTCGTTCCATCGTCTTGAACAACAACTCCTGAAAGGACCTCTACTTCATCTGGTTCTCGGCGCTGCGTTGTGTATTTTGATTGTCCTGGCTTGCGTTTATCAAGATAAGCTTGAACGTCTGCAAGAGTAAAAATAATTCCAGGTGGACAACCATCAATGACACAACCAAGAGAAGCACCATGACTTTCACCCCATGTTGTTACACGAAACAAATGACCAAATGTATTATGCGACATGAAAAAAGATCCATTTCTCTGTCAAATATATACAACGATAACGTATGTTGTGTGCTATACACAAAACAGCTCTTTTCTCCCAAATACTCTTGGACACCTTAAATTTGGTCAAATTACTGCTGTCTAATAAAATCTTATAAACCAAACTTTATTCTTTAACGACAGAAATGTCTGGGGCATCAACTGCTTTCATACCTATGATATTATAACCCGAATCGACATGATGGACTTCACCGGTAACAGAACGAGACAAATCTGAAAGAAAATAAAGCGCAGAATCACCAACCTCTTCAATTGTTACCGTACGACGTAATGGAGCATTATATTCATTCCATTTTAAAATATAACGAAAATCACCAATACCAGAAGCCGCTAACGTTTTAATTGGTCCAGCAGATATAGCATTAACACGAATATTTTGGGGACCTAAATCTACCGCTAAATATTTCACGCTCGCTTCAAGAGCGGCTTTGGCAACCCCCATTACATTATAATTGGGAACAACCTTTTCTGCACCATAATAGGTTAGTGTCAAGATTGAACCACCATCTGGCATCAATTTTTCTGCACGCTTCGTTAGAGCTGTTAGGGAATAAACGGAAATATTCATGGTCATCATAAAATTTGATTCGCTGATATCAATATAACGACCACTTAATTCATCTTTATCAGAAAAACCAATAGCATGAACTAAAAAATCAAGTTTTCCCCATTTCTTCTCTATTTCTCTAAAGACCGTATCAATAGAGACACTGTCAGAAACATCACAATGTCCACAAACAAATCCCTTTAATTCTTCAGCCAAAGGCTCGACACGCTTTTTCATTGCTTCACCCTGATAGGTAAAAGCAAGCTCTGCCCCTGCGCCACTTGCCGCTTTAGCGATTCCCCAAGCGATGGAGCGATTATTGGCCAACCCCAAAATTAAACCACGCTTACCGTACAATAAACCATTACCCTTAGCCATCAGCACTGCCCCATTGTTACTTAAAATTAGTATTATTCACCTGCCTATGACACAGGTCAACTTTTTCTTCAAGCAATTGGTTTAAAATCAAACAAAAACTACGCTTTTATATATAAAATTTTTAAAATTAATCTTGTTGCATTTGCAAAAACTGTTCTAGTGCGGCGGCATTTTCATCTCCCGGCAACATAATGCGAACATGCACATAAAGATCATCTCTTGTACCATTTTTTAAACGAAGCCCTTTCCCTTTCAACCGTAAAACGCGATCAGAACTTGACCACGCAGGAATCGTTAAAACCACACGCCCCTCCAACGTCTCAACTTCTTCTTTTGCTCCCAAAACAGCATGTTTAAGAGAAACTGGTAAATCAAGATGGAGTGCTCTTCCTTCAACCCGAAAATGAGGATGTTTTTGAATCTGAATGGTTATTAACGCATCTCCTGCTTGCCCGTGAGGTACCTCTTCTCCCTGACCTTTTAAACGAATAGTCTGTCCGTCTTCAATATAATCTGGCAGTTTAATTTTTAACTTTTTTCCATTTGGAAAAACAGCTTCCACCTTTTCTGCGCCAACCATCTGCTCTAATGTTATGGCAAGATTAGCACGAACATGTGCTCCTTGTTGGTGACGGTTATAGTGTGTGGAATTCGAAAAGCTACCACCTCCTCCAAACAGATCCCGAAAAATATCACTCGCATCAAAACTTGCACCACCTGAAGAGGAAAAATCAAATCCCTTTGCTCTTCCTGAAAAGGGATTTTGTTTATTGCTAAAATTTTCACCAGCACCATAGGCTTGATAAAGCGGTTTTCCTTCCATATCAATTTCACCGCGGTCAAATTGTGCCTTTTTATCTTTATCACCTATAATTTCATAGGCTTGATTAATTTCAGCAAATTTCTCTTTAGCCTTTGTATCATCTTTATTATGGTCTGGATGATATTTCTTCGCTAATCTTCTAAATGCCGATTTAATCTCTTGCGATTTTGCGGTACGTGCCACACCCAGAATCGTGTAGGGATCACGCATATTGCCCTCTTTTCAATTTCTTCGTTTTCAAAATATCAACTGATACGTTGTTCAATATCCCTTATAGCTTCATCAGTCTATTCTAAAGAATAATTTCTTCTTTTCTCTTTATATGTCTATCAATAAACTAAAATACCAGATAAAATGAGATATTTATTTAATATAGCTCCTTGTAGTCTATGCTAAAGTAAAAATAATTAAATTACCATAGAAATACACGATAGCATTGGCTTTTTGAAAATAAGAAAAAATGGTACTGTGACTTCTTGATGATAAAGTAAATGAGAAAATGCCTCACCCATGCTCACTGATATTTGGAGAAACTATGAGCAAAAAAATACCAACAGATGATCATTTTATGCAAATGCAAAAACCTTTTGAACTTTTCGCAAAGTGGCTTGAAGAGGCAACGATAAGTGAAATAAATGATCCGAATGCTATGGCATTAGCAACAGTTGACGAAACAGGACTCCCTAATGTTCGTATGGTTCTCCTCAAAGACTACAGTCCCCAAGGCTTTGTCTTCTATACCAATTATGAAAGCTGTAAAGGACAAGAAATTTTAAAATCAATGAAAGCATCCTTAGGTTTTCATTGGAAATCACTCCGTCGTCAAGTCAGAATTAGAGGAATCGTTGAAAAAGTAAGTCAACAGGAAGCCGATGCCTATTTCCAATCGCGACCACGTGGTAGTCGAATTGGTGCATGGGCCTCTAAACAATCTCAACCTTTAGACAATCGTTTTGTGCTCGAAAAAGCAATTGCTCAATATACTGCGCGTTATGCTCTAGGCAATATTCCACGACCACCTTATTGGTCTGGGTTTCGTGTTAAACCCCTTTCTATAGAGTTCTGGTGCGATCGCCCATTTCGTTTACATGATCGTCTGCTTTTTACACGGGATTGTGTTGAACACAGCGATTGGAAAAGACAAAAACTTTATCCCTAATCCTTCAAACTTCATCGTTATGAAGATTTTTTCTTCGCAACAATTAAACAAATATTTTTTATTCGAAAAATTCTAAAAGAAGCTGATTTATTTTATTTAAATAGAAGAATTTTATTTTCACTGTAAAGGTTAATTGGTGATATTTTCTACTGTATTGCTTAAAAATAGATTAGCAACAAGCTAATTAAAAAAACATACTGTATTCAATAGAAACTATGATTTTAGCTAACTTATTTTTAGACCGCAGAATAAAATATCATCCATATACCCCCACATACTAAACCAGCAAAAATCACAAAACCAATAAGCGAATTAGATTTGAAAAGCCTGAGGCATTGTGAACTATCATCTATATCAATGACTTTAATTTGAATAAACATATGGATGCTTGCCACAAAAATCCCCAAAAAACTAACAATGGGGACATTTGCCAAATAAAATGCTAGACTAACGAACATCACAAAACCACCATACAAAAATACTAAAGCACGCTTGGTTGCTTTACCAAAAAGAAGAGCCGTAGAACGGACACCAACAGTAATGTCATCTTCTTTATCTTGATGTGCGTAGATTGTGTCGTATCCTATGGTCCACAAAATTGATCCCACATAAAGCAAGATTGGTGCCCAGCTTAAACTTCCAAAGACAACAGCCCACCCCATTAATGCCCCCCAATTAAATGCAACGCCTAAAAAAAACTGCGGCCAATATGTTACGCGTTTCATAAAAGGATAAAATGCAACAGCTATCAATGACGAAATACCTAGAAAAAAACTAAACCTATTAAATTGTGATAAAACAACTAAACCAACTAAACATTGCACAAGTATAAAAACTCTTGCTTGCAACCGACTCACATGACCTGTCGGCAATGGGCGAGAACGTGTCCTTTCTACCTGAGCATCAATTTTATGGTCAATAAGATCATTCCAAGTACATCCTGCCCCTCGCATAGCAATAGACCCCAGAAAAAAAAGAAAAAGATACCAAACCCAATGAAGAAACATTGATAAAAGAGTATCGTAATGCATGTTATAAGAGAAAAAAGCCATTGTTGTTGACCAAAAACAAGGCCACATCAACAATTGCCAACCGATAGGCCGATCCCAACGCGCCAATTGCGCATAAAACCATAAAGAACGGGGAAGGAAGCTGTAGACCCATTGTTTGGAAGATGCATCCATAACCCGTCCTTGGCTATCATAGGACTGAACATGCGCGATATTTTTATTTTTTTTCATCAAATGATTTACCTTTGGTCTTGCGATAGAGACATTTCATTCTTATGAGAAGGGGATGAGATTAATTATCTTTTATGAGAGGAGCAAGCAATGAATATTCTTCTTATTGGCTCAGGTGGACGAGAACATGCTTTAGCATGGAAAATAGCAGCATCACCACTGCTAACAAAGTTATATTGTGCTCCTGGAAATCCTGCAACAACAGAATTTGGTGAAAATATTAATTTGAACATTGATGACCATCCCCTTGTTATTGATTTTTGTAAAGCACATTCTATTGATCTTGTAATTGTAGGACCAGAAGCACCCTTGGTGGCGGGTATAACAGACTCTCTTAATAGCGCTAACATCTGTGTATTTGGTCCTACTCAAAAAGCTGCTCAACTAGAAGGTTCAAAAGCCTTTACAAAAGATTTATGTCGGAAGAATAACATTCCTACAGGAAGTTACCAATGCTTTAATGATGCCTCTAAAGCTAAAGCTTACATTCAGCAACAAGGTGTTCCCATTGTTATTAAAGCTGATGGCTTAGCAGCTGGCAAAGGTGTCGTGGTTGCAACAACTATGGAAGAAGCGTTTAACGCAGTTGATGCCTGCTTCAAAAGTACATTTGGAGATGCAGGAAACAAAATTGTTGTAGAATCTTTTCTTGAAGGTGAAGAAGCAAGCTTCTTCTGCCTTTGTGATGGTAAAGTTGCTCTTCCTTTTGGATCTGCTCAAGATCATAAACGTGTAGGTGATGGGGATACTGGAGCAAACACCGGTGGTATGGGTGCTTATTCACCAGCGCCCATCATGACCCAAGAAATAGTGAATCGTACTCTCAAAGAAATTGTTGAACCAGCTTTAATAAGCATGAAAGAAATGGGCGCCCCCTTTAAAGGTATTCTCTTCGTCGGATTAATGATAACGCAAAAAGGACCCGAATTAATTGAATTTAACGTACGATTCGGTGATCCTGAATGTCAAGTTTTAATGATGCGCCTCAAAGATGATATTTTGCCAATTTTTCTTGCTGCAGCTCAAGGAAAACTTGAAAATAAGCCTCTTCGGTGGTCTGAAAAAACAGCTCTCACCGTTGTTATGGCTGCTAATGGTTATCCAGACTCTCCCCAAAAAGGTACTGTTATCCGTAACGTTGATCAAGTAAACACTCTTCCCGATGTGAAAGTTTTTCAAGCTGGTACAGTGTTGCGTGATGGAGAACTCATTGCAAATGGTGGACGTGTACTCAATATAACTGCAACAGGAAAAACGATTACGCATGCACAAAAACGTGCTTATGAAGCTGTTGATTTTATTGATTGGCCAGAAGGTTTTGTTCGTCGAGATATCGGATGGAGAGCCGTTGCGCGAGAAAATTAAATCCTTTGAATATTCTTTTTTTACGATTTTCTTATTTTATATAAGAGCATGACACACAAATTTTCTCACTGTTTTACGTTGGCCATAATTTTGAAAAAATAAGTGTGCTTTCCTTTGAACAATCAAATATTGTAAATAGGATATCTACTCATGATAAAATAGGAAAATTTTCTGAATCTGAAGATGTAATATAAAATAATCATTTTACTGTTGTCTTTACTTTAAACGCATTTTCTCATCATTTTTATAAACACTTTCTTTCTTATAAAATCCTGAGGAAAAACGTATATACTATCATTTCTTTTATTTATCGCGTTTTTAGTGAAATTCCGCTTTTACGAAAAATAAAATGCCCAAAAAAGATAGTTATGTTATTCACATACAAATTCTTAAACAATATCTCTCATGCTTATCATTCCCATTTTACGACACTACCTGCAAATAGTATAAATCCATTCTGCCAGCTTTCTGGAATAAAAATAAAAACCTATACCATCATTGTATTTTCCAATTCTCAATATTACGATAACCCTTTCTATCTAAATGATTTTGATTATAAAAGAGAGATGAAATAAGAATATTCTGAAATATTCAAAGCTTTCATTCAACATGGAGAAATGATTTATAAAAAAAATTCAAAAACACTTCCAGTAATCTTCTGGTGTTTTTAATAATGTGGCAAACACCCAAAATTATACCGCAAAAAAACAGTTTCTATTGTTATGAAAACCGTTTTTACCTCTCTGAAAAAAGCGTTCTACATCATCGATTCCTGCTGCCAATGTATGGTGTCAAAAAACTCTCATTTACAATCATTGACTTTCTCTTTGTTTTCAAGAACCAAAAGTCACACCAAATCCCGTCTGTAAAGGTCTGAATTCTCATTAAGCGGGTTCCTCTTGCTTCCCACTCATATGCTGCACTTACACAAAGACCTACAAGCAAACTTAGAATATTCGCCATATCTTCTAAAAACACTTCATGTGTGAAGTTTACATGCCTTATGTTACCTCCCCAAACAACGATGTTTTACAGCACAACAAGATAAATGCTGACGGTCGTACAAAAATGAATGCATATTAATTTACTGGAGTGCAATTCGATTCGCAATCACCAAACGCAAGCCTAACGGATTGCTATAACGAAGTAAAAAATGCTTTTGTTTAGAATGTGCTGTTGTACCAAAAAATCGATGTAAATCAGAACGATCTTTTACAACCAGAATGCGATTATCTTCATTGATCATAAGCATGGGAAGGCCATAAGTATCCGCCCATAACCGCCAATCCAGAAGAACATTATTCAAATCTCTGGAAACCAAAAGCGGTATACAAGCTTCCTCATCGGCATGAAGTAATTCTAATGCAACAGCTCTTTCTCCTGAACGCGTTTTTACGGTACGTGCTGCAATTCCTTGAAAATGATAAGGGGGTATTAAATGCGATAAGCTTGAAGGCATATCCGTTTTAAAAGAAACACCACGCTCATTTAACGAACAAATAACCTGATTACCCGTTTTGGATGAAAAATATGTCGTCGTTTGTGGCAAATGGCACGGATCTAACCGAAATTCAAGCACCGCTTTTGCCTGATTAAAGCATTGATTAGCCATATACATTATCCCAATTTATCTTAAATAACATACACCCTTTAGCAGCTTTTTCTCATTGGATTATTAAAAGTTTGAATAAAAAACAACTGGTTTCTTTTTTGGTTATTAAAATCTAAACAAAAATGCATGATCACCATTCTTGAATTATAATACTTTTCCAGGATTCATTATCCCTAAAGGATCGAGTGTTTTTTTAATCCCTTGCATAATATCCAATGCGACAGGCGATTTAAAAGAACGAAGTTCTTCGCGCTTAAGCTGACCAATTCCATGCTCAGCAGAAAATGCACCTCTATAGTCCACCACTAAACTATGAATGCGATGATTCATTGTTGACCATAACTGCAAAAACACTGTCGTATCAGCTCCTACAGGTTGTGTAATATTATAATGTAAATTTCCATCGCCCATGTGTCCAAAACAAATCACCCGTGCTCCTGGAGCAATATCTTCAACAATAAGCGCTGCCTCAGCAATAAAATCAGGAATAGAAGCAAGTGGGATTGCAATATCATGCTTAATGGACCCTCCTGCTAACTTTTGTGCTGATGATATACTTTCTCGTAATTGCCAAAAAAAATCTTGCTGTTTTAAAGATTGCGCAACAACTGCATCTTCTATCACCGCATTCTTTAAAGCTTCTTCTAAAATAGTACTCAATACCGATAACGCCTCATCATTGCCTTGCAACGATGAAATGTTCATTAATACATACCATTCATGTTTCCGCTGAAGAGGAGGCTTCTCACACATCTTATAATCTAAAGCCATTTGCAAACTGAGATTTCCCATGAGCTCAAAACCTGTCAACATCCCTCCTCCATATTCTTGAGCCAGAGATAAAAACTCTAAAGCCTTCGCCGGACTATATAATCCCACCAAAGCAACAGCTTTTCCTTTTATTTTTGGAAACATCTTCAAAACGGCTGCGGTTATAACTCCCAATGTGCCTTCTGCACCAATAAAAAGATCTTTTAAATCGTAACCGCTATTGTCTTTTTTAACAAAACGCAAATCATCTAAAATACGCCCATCCGGTAAAACAACTTCTAAACCAAGACAAAGATCACGCATATTGCCATAAGCTAAAACAGCTGTCCCTCCAGCATTCGACGAAAGATTGCCTCCTACTTGGCAAGAACCTTCAGATGCCAAAGAAAGAGGGAAAAAACGACCTGATTCATCCACTTTTTTCTGTAAATCCTGTAAAATAACACCAGCCTCTACAACAACAAAATTTCCCTCAAGATTTATAGCTCTAATCTTATTTAATCGCTCCATGGATAAAAGAACGCTCCCTCCTCCTTCATCTGGTTGTTGTCCCCCCACAAGCCCTGTATTTCCACCCTGTGGCACAATCGGTGTGCGCGTTTTGCTCGCTAACTGCATAATCGATGAGACCTCTGCGCAAGAAGATGGACGTAAAAGTAAAGGTGTTTTTCCATGAAAAAGCCCACGCTCTTCAAGCAAATACGGTGCAATCAAAGCTTGATCCGTTATAGCATGCTTAGCACCAACAATTTCCCTAAACCCTTCAATTAATTCCTGCTCCATGTTCATTTCTCCTTTGGAGCCGCAGCCCGTATAAGACGATCATTGATAGCCTCTCCTAATCCGTATGATGGAATAGGTTCTACTGCGATACATCTCACTTTAAATGAATCTAATTCCTTCATATATTGAAATAAATGAGAGGCTGCCTCTTCCAACTTTCCATCTTCGCTAAGGTTTAAAATAGAAACGGCATTTTCAGCCCCCATAACACGCTTTGAACCAAATGCTAAAAGCGCTTCACCATTTTCCACCTTTTCTACATTCAAACGAACCGTAGCATTGGGAGCATAATGTGATTTTAACATCCCAGGAGCTTCAATCGCCGCCCTTTGATCTATCCGTTTTAAAGGCTTCCCCACAACCTCTTCAATTTCATCAGCCGCAAGCCCCCCTGGACGCAAAAGATAAATATTTTCACCACAAATTTTAATAATCGTTGATTCCAGCCCTATTTTAGCAGGTCCTCCGTCCAATATCAAAGGAACAGATTCCCCCAAAGATGCAAAAACAGCCTCAGCTGAAGTAGGGCTAAGACGCCCCGATTGATTCGCACTAGGAGCAGCAAGTGGACGGCCAAAATGTTGTACCACTTCCGCAAAACGACTGTCTGGAAAACGAACAGCCAAGGTATTCAAACCAGAGGTTGTTAAAGGATGGATATTATGCTGTTCCTTTAAAGGCAAAACCAATGTCAAAGGCCCTGGCCAAAATTCCTCTATTAATTGGCGTGAAAGAAAGTCAATTTTAACATAACGTTCCGCCATTTCGATGCCGCTAACATGCGCAATAAGAGGATTAATTTGTGGACGACCCTTTGTAGAATAAATAGAAGAAATTGCCCTCCCATTGGTTGCATCGCCCGCTAATCCATAAACAGTTTCTGTTGGTAACGCTACTAACTTCCCTTGTTCAAGAAGCGCTATTGCCTCTCTTATCGAAGCACTATTGAGTGGTAGAATCGTCATGACACATCATTTCTATAACACTCTTTTAGTGGTGCAAAACTATAACGATGTAATCCTATAACTGGTCCATATTTATCAAGAGCTGTACGATGCGCTAGCGTTGCATAACCTACATGCTTCTCTAAACCATACCCTTTATAAACTTGTCCTGCACATTCCATCATCCGGTCACGCGTTACTTTCGCAATAATAGATGCGGCTGCAATTGAAACCGAACGCTGATCGCCCTTAATCAACGCCATTGCAGGACAGGACAACTCAGAAGGAATATCACGCCCATCAACAAGGACATAGTGGACTGGAATGACTAATCCTATAATACAGCGACGCATTGCTTCTAAAGTTGCTTTTCTAATATTGGATTGATCAATTGTACGAGCACAAAGACTGGCGACTGAAACCGCTAATGCACTTTGCAAAATTTCATGATAAAGTCTATTTCGTTGGAGAAAAGAAAGTTTTTTTGAATCATTTAACCCATTAGGAATACGATCTTTATCCAAGATAACTGCTGCTGTTACCACAGGTCCAGCGAGAGGCCCCCGTCCTACTTCATCAACACCTGCTATATGACAAAAACCCTGTTTTTGCAAATCCAATTCGCACGAAAAATTTGGTTGAAGCGGCAAATTAAACATCTTTGATACATCACAAATACAACAAACATACATCTATTTCTGTAGCCTGATCATTTTTTGCAAGCATTACAGTTTTAAATGGCTCTTCAAACATTCCACGAATTCTTGCACAAAAAATAAAAAACACATTTCTTTGGTTACCCTCTTTCATTATGTATAATAAAATCATGATGAAATAAAAGCTTTTATATTTATTTATCAAATATTTCCTAAAGTCATGATAGGTTTTACAAACCAATTTGGGTGCATTGATTTGATAAAAAGAGCTGCTTGTTGCGCCGTTTGTTTATTTTTAAAAATGCCAAAGCAAGTTGCTCCCGTTCCAGACATACGGGAAAAAAGAGCCCCACATTCATCTAATATAGATAACACTTCAGCTAACTGAGGTGCTATTTTTAATGCAGGAGAAAAAAGATCATTACGCGTTTCTTGTAAAGCTTCAACCAATGAATCAACATTTTTTAAAGCGTCTGTATTAATTTTTAAAGAAGGATTATGACGCTTCTCTAACGCTTTAAAAACAGCTTGTGTTGAAATCTCTTGTCCATGATTAACCAATACTATTGCTAATGAACAAGCTTCTTTTAGTCGTATCATCTCTTGACCAATTCCTTTAACCAAAAGCGGCTGCTGATATTCTAATGCACAAAGGCACATGGGAACATCAGCACCAAGAACTAAGCTCTTTTTTGCTAATTCTTCGTAAGGGCAATCAAGATTCCACTGTTGACGCAACATGCTGATAACCCCAGCTGCATCACCTGAGCCGCCACCAATGCCTGAAGCAACAGGTAATGTTTTTACAAGCCGAAAAAAAGCAGGTTGAGCACATTCCGGAAAAGTCTTATGCATAAAGTCCCGTGCGCGAATAACCAAATTGTCTAAATGGGAAACAAGTCCTTTTGCAAACCACCCCGTCAAAACAAACTGATTATTTTCACAAGGTGCATAGTGTAGACAATCACCACTAAGACTAAAATAAACCAAACTTTCTATTAAATGATACCCATCAGCACGTTGCCCCACAACATGTAAAGCTAAATTCAATTTAATAGGTGTAAATAAATAGGAATGTCTTTGGAACGAAGTTTGTACATTTGATATCATATGACGTAATATTCACTTACATAGGGTTCTTTTAAAAATTCCCCCCTTTTACCCATACTTTTAGCACGAGCCCTATAAACAGCTTGGAATATTCTTAATCGTTTTCTAAAAAAACAATAAATATAAAGAGTTCTCATACAAAATAAATGACATGTTCTCATTCGTATCATTGCAAGCCTTTTTCCTTCTAGCATCTGTTTTTAGATAAAATCTCTCTGGCTTGAATGATCCTTTCCATCACAAACCATAACGCTGCCAAAGCGCTCGCTCTTCTGCTGCCATCAATGCACTATCAACGACTGTATAAACCGTATGTGCCGTCACTCCTGAAGGCGTTTTAGGTCCTAAAAAACTTTTTGGAGGCATAATAAGTCGAAGTTTTGCATCATTACCAAAGCGCTCCTTAATAACAGAACGTACATCATTCAATCCATCAACCAGACCAAGCTCAACGCTTTGTTTTCCACTCCAAAACATTCCTGTAAAGAGATTCGAATCATCTGATAATTTTTCAGCACGCCGTTCTTTAACCAAATCGATAAAAGTTTGATGCACTTCAAGTTGGAGAGATTTCAAATGCTCAATATCCGCCTTTTTTTCTGGCTGAAATGGATCTAATGTAACTTTGTTCTTTCCTGCTGTGTAGACACGCCGTTCGATACCAATTTTCTTCAAAAGTTCCGGAAAACCAAAGGAAGCTGAAACCACTCCAATGGAACCAACAATTGAAGAAGGATCTGCAAAAATTTCATCCCCTGCACAAGCAATCATATAACCACCAGATGCTGCAATATCTTCAATAAACACAAGAACCTTTTTATTTTTTTCTTCTGCCAAGTCACGAATGCGCTTGAAGATAAAACGCGATTGTACAGGTGAACCACCAGGAGAATTAATAATAAGTGCAACAACCGGTGACTTTTTGTGTGCGAAAGCCTTCTCTAAAAGATTTGCACACCTACTGAGGGAAAGGGTACGAGATATAGATGCTGATGAATCCATAATTGCTCCTTGAAGGCGCACCACAGGAATTTCAAGTTTATCGGAAGAAAAACGGCGTGGAATAAAACTTTTAATAAAATCCATCAAAACAAAATCTCCTTATAAATTAAGAACAATTAAATAGGCAAGGACAACAAAAAGGAAGAACGCGATAACATCCAAAAGCGCCAATCAATCCCCACATTACAAGCAGAAATATAATTTCACCCAAAGTCAAACCTCCCTAACAACAAAGTGTAGACTTTAAATAATAAACTAAAAAACACAAGATACTATTAGAAAAGTTCCCACAAGCTTATATATCCATTATTAATTGCATCAACTCGGGGTGAAAAAGTATGGTCATTACCTTCATGTATAACCAATGCCGGTAAAATAGATAAAGCTGCTCGGCTTCCTCGTTTTGCGTAAAATAAAAGACGAATTGCTGCTGTTTTCGCACGAGCATGCACAGGAATTATACAAATACCACCAAAACGCCCTTCTAAAGCACGCAAGATATCTGACAGCGATTGTGGACGCGCAATGAGCCCTAAGTATCCACCTGGCTTAACAATAGCTGCTGCACTCCGCAACCAGTTATCAAACATTGCTTCAGACATAACATGTGCTTCAGATTTTTGTTTATCAGGTGTCTTACGATCGGTGGGATTATTAAAAGGTGGATTCATAATCGCAAAATCAAAGCTATTATCTATCAAACCTGCTTTTATACGGGCAATCCCTTTGAAGGTAACATCTGCTTCTAGCAAACAAATTCGGCTAGCAAATTGTTTATTTTGTTTTAGCATAAGCGTTTTTTGAGCGTAAGATACCATAAAAGCTGAACGTTCAACTAAGGTAACATGAACTTTCAGACAACGCGAAGCAACAGCCAAACCCGCAGCTCCAGCACCTGCACCTAAATCAACAACCTTGCCCTTTAAATCACTTGGAACCAAACTAGCTAATAACATCGCATCCATTCCAGAACGATGACCATATTTATGGGGTTGAACCAAATAAAATTTCCCGCGGTGAAAACTGTCAATTGTTTCACCACTCTGATTCGCTGCTTTATCCATTTAAAAGCCTAATGCTCACCTTTATAAACTGCATTTTTGCCATTCAGCTGCTATTTTAAATTTTTTATTATTTCATAACAATAAGATTACACTCGCTAAAGAACATTTCTTGCCAATAACATTCCAAGCTAACACTTTTAAACGACATCAAAAGCTTGAGTCAAAACCAAACCCCCTTTATGCTAATGAATAAAGTAAATTTTATATATGTCCATTGCAATACTCTAGGAGTAAACACATTGAGTGCAGCTATCAAACCAAAACAAATAAGAAATAATCAAATTTCTCTTCAATCTCTTGTCAATCTTACTCAAAAAGATATGGATTGCGTAAATCAATTTATTCTCTCTATGGCAAAATCAGAGGTTGAGATGATTCCTGAAATTTCTAACCATCTTATTTCATCAGGTGGAAAGCGATTACGCCCAATGATTACGCTCGCTTCTGCTCATATGTTCGGTTATCAAAGTGACGGGCATATAAAACTCGCAACAGCTGTTGAATTTATGCATACAGCAACATTACTACACGATGATGTGATTGATGAAAGTAATTTACGACGTGGAAAATCTACAGCACGGATGATTTGGGGGAATCAAGCAAGTGTACTTGTTGGTGATTTCCTATTGGGCCAGGCCTTTAAAATGATGGTCGATGTCGGTTCCATAGAAGCGCTCTCTGTCCTAGCCAACGCTGCTGCAATTATTGCTGAAGGAGAAGTTATGCAACTTTCTGCCGCAAAAAATATAAAAACCAGCCCTTCAGAATATCTCAAAATCATCAATGCAAAAACAGCAGCACTTTTTTCAGCAGCCGCTGAAGTAGGACCCATTATTGCTGGCTATGGAAATAAAGAGCGTTCTTCATTACGTGAATATGGAACATCCTTAGGTTTAGCTTTCCAATTAATTGATGATGCACTTGACTATAGCGGTAGTGCTCAAAACTTAGGAAAAAATATAGGGGATGATTTTAGAGAAGGAAAAATCACAATGCCTGTTATTCTGGCATATGAGCGTGGGAATATGGTAGAAAAAGATTTCTGGAAAAAAGCGCTTGAAGATGGCAATAATAATGATGAATCCTTCGCACACGCGCAACACTTAATGGAAAAGTATGATAGTATCACAGATACAATAGAACAAGCACGCATCTATGGAAGATATGCAATTGATGCTCTTGTTCCCATAAATGAAAATCCTGCTTATAATGCTCTCGTTGAGACTGTTGAATTTTGTATTGCGCGCGTAAACTGAATTCTTTGCAAGAATCGCAGTATTTCTCAACAAAGTAATGAGATATGATCTATAAACAACACCATCAATTGATTATCTTGAAAAGGATTAGCTCCATGTGCTCTGCAACGGTATCTCGACTTTTTGCCCTCTTTATCGTGGGTATCATGCTGATGCCATCCCTCACCTACAGTAAAATAAGTGCAGCAACTCATACAAGCTCATTTACAGGTGCTTATTTAGCTGGAAGGGTTGCAAATCATGAAAATAAAACAGAACTTGCTATCAATTATTTTAAACAAGCACTGGTTTATCAACCTGATAACATTGAAACACAAAAAGAGCTCCTTGAAGCTATGCTCTCGGTCGGAAACTTTAAAGAAGCTGTCCAACAAGCCCAAAAACTCAAAGAGAACGATGTTATAACTCCCTTTGTTTCCTTAACTTTGTCAGTAGAAAGTCTCATCAAAAAAGATTATAAGACTGCCAAGGCTCTTCTGAAATTAAAGGAACTTCCTACGTCCAATAATCCAATACCTGAACTCATCGGCGCTTGGATTACATTTGGATCTGGACAAAAATCTCAGGCAATCGATGATCTTAAGAAACTCAAAGGTCCTGTCTGGTATGATCTTTTTATATCTTATCATCTAGCACTTATGAGCGACCTTGCAGAACGGCCAAAGGATGCAAAAAAATATTTCATTAAAGCACTGAGTAACAAACAGGGAACTCTTATCGCTCCTAATACTTATGAGCGTATTATCATAGCCTATGCCTCATTCCAATTGCGCCATAATATGCGCAACCAAGCTCTTCAAACAATCCAGCATGGCGAACAAATGTTGTCAGGTCGAGAAGTCCTTAAAAACTTTCAAGAAAAAATTGAAAAAAATTCTTTCTTAGAGAGAGTTATTAAAACACCTCAACAAGGAGCAGCCGAGGTATTATATAATTTTGGAACAGCCCTCAACTACAAAAACTCAGGGCGAATTGCACGTATTTTTAAGCAATTATCTTTCGCATTATACCCTCAAAATGACGCAACACTGTTTCAGCTCGCACACATTTCTGCTAAATTGAACGATCCACATCAAGCAATTAAACTTTATCGCGCTTTATCCCCTAAATCTCCTTATTATAAAGATGGACAACTTCATCTTGCATTCCTTCTTGCCAATAACAACAATTACAAAGAAGCAATAAAATTACTCACATTGTTAAATAAAAAATTTCCCAATGATCGTAATATTTTGATAACGCTCGTTGCTTTTTATATGCAGGATAATAAATTTCTTGAGGCCATTAAAACTCTAGACTACGCTATTACAAAGATAAAAAACTTTCAGCAGGACGATTGGAAACTCTTTTATCAGCGTGGTATTGCTTTTGAACGTTTAAAGCAATGGCCAAAAGCAGAACTTGACTTGCGAAAATCACTTGAATTTTTCCCAAATCAACCGCAGGTTCTTAATTATTTAGCCTATTCCCTTGTGGAACGTGGTGAGAAGCTTGAAGAATCGCTCCGTATGCTACAAAAAGCCTCTGCTTTACAAGCTCACAACAGTCATATTCTCGATTCTTTAGGGTGGGCTTATTATAAACTAAAAGAATATAATAAAGCAGTGCAAATATTAGAAAATGCTGTCAGATTACAACCTGAGGACCCAACACTAAATGATCATTTAGGGGATGCCTATTGGAAAGTTGGGCGTAAACGTGAAGCAATCTTTCAATGGAACCACGCAATTGACGGAAAACCAGAAAATTCTGAACAAATTCAAGAAAAGTTGAAATTTGGTTTGCAATAAACGATGCTTAACCATAAACCACATGAAATAATAAATAGAGAAACTAAAATTACTTTGTTTTTTGTTTAGTTCAATATAAAGAGTATAAAGCGTGAAACTGCCTGAACATCTTAACCCCAAACGTTCTTTTCAGGGACTAATCTTAACTTTGCAAAATTATTGGGCACACTATGGGTGTGCAATTTTGCAACCTTACGATATGGAAGTCGGAGCTGGGACTTTTCATCCAGCAACAACATTACGCTCTCTAGGACCACGCCCTTGGAAAGTTGCTTATGTCCAACCCTCTCGACGTCCAACAGATGGCCGATATGGTAAGAATCCAAATCGTTTACAACACTATTATCAATTCCAAGTGCTTCTCAAACCCTCTCCGCTCAATCTACAAGAACTTTATATAAAGTCGCTACAAGCTATCGGGCTTGATACAAAACTGCATGATATTCGCTTTGTTGAAGATGATTGGGAAAGTCCCACTCTTGGTGCTTGGGGGCTTGGATGGGAATGTTGGTGCGATGGAATGGAAGTCTCTCAATTTACTTATTTTCAACAAGTGTGCGGCATTGAATGCACTCCTGTTTCAGGGGAACTCACATACGGTCTTGAGCGTCTAGCGATGTATATCCAAGGGGTTGATAACGTCTATGACCTTAACTTTAATGGTTTGGAGGGAGAAAACAAAATAAGTTATAGAGATATTTTTTTACAAGCAGAACAGGAATACTCATATTATAACTTCGAATTTGCTGATACAAAACTGCTCCATCAGCACTTTATCGATGCAGAACGCGAATGCAGCGCACTTCTTGATGCTGGAAAACCAAATAAAGAAAATGTATTCCATCGCTGTGTTTTTCCTGCCTATGATCAATGTATTAAAGCGAGCCATATCTTTAATCTTTTGCAAGCACGTGGCGTTATTTCTGTAACCGAACGACAAAATTACATTCTTCGCGTTCGTAATCTTGCGCGCCGTTGTGGGGAAGCCTTCTTACTCACAGAAGCTGGACAAATATATACTGGAGAAGCCTAATGTCTGATCTTCTTCTTGAACTTTTCAGTGAAGAAATCCCCGCACGTATGCAACGAAAAGCTGCTGCTGATCTTAAGAAATCTGTTACAGATCAACTTGTGAATGCTGGATTGATCTATGAAGCTGCTCGTGAATATTGGACACCTCGTCGGCTAACATTGGACATACGCGGACTTTCCACACGCTCCAAAGATGTCCATGAAGAACGCAAAGGTCCCAGTATAAAATCACCACAGCATGTAATTGATGGTTTTCTACGTGCAACAGGATTAAATGATGTTTCTGAAGCGCATATTGGACATGATGATAAAAAAGGTCATTTTTATATTGCTAAAATTGTTAAAAAAGGTCGAGCTGCAGAAGAAATTATTGCCGATATTTTACCGGATATTATCCGCAACTTTCCGTGGCCGAAATCTATGCGTTGGGGAAAAGATTCAGCACAAAGTGGTACTTTGAAGTGGATTAGACCTTTACAAAACATTCTTTGCATCTTCGGACCAGAAATTGGTGAAACACATGTTATTCCGTTTACAATTGGTTCTCTTAAAAGCAATAATTTAACTTATGGTCATCGTTTCTTAAGTGATGGAGAGCCATTTCAAGTGCGCCGCTTTGATGACTATGTTACTCAACTTGAAACCCATAAAGTCATTCTGGATGCCGAAAGACGAAAGAATATTATTTTAGCTGATGCCCAAAATCTCTGCTTTGCAAACGGTTTAGAACTGGTTCAAGATAATCCCCTCCTAGAAGAAGTTGCTGGTCTTGTTGAATGGCCTGTTATCCTGATGGGTGATTTTGACAAATCATTCCTTGATATTCCTCCAGAAATTATTCGTTTGACCATTAGAGCCAATCAAAAATGTTTTGTCACCCGTAAACAAGGAGAAAAAGTAAAACTTTCTCATCATTTTATTCTCGTTTCTAATATTCTTGCAAATGATGAAGGCAAAGAAATTTCGAAAGGAAATAGTAAGGTTGTCCGTGCCCGTCTTTCTGATGCACTTCATTTTTGGCAAACCGATCAGCGTGATTTGCCTGATCTTCAACAATTGGAATCTTCTATAAAAAAATTTCAACTTGATATAAAAAAACCTCTCGATCAAAGAATGGCGCGACTTGATCATTTGAATGTAACTTTTCATGCTAAATTAGGTACACAAGGAGCAAGGGTAGAACGCATTGCTGCACTCGCACAAGAAATTGCCCCTTTGATACAAACAGATCCTCTTTTAGCAAAACGTGCAGCCATCCTTGCAAAAGCTGATTTGCAAACAGAAATTGTCGGAGAATTTCCTGAACTACAAGGTGTTATGGGGCAAAAATACGCCCTTCTTCAAGGGGAAGATCCTCGCGTAGCTGTAGCAATCGAAGACCATTATAGACCTCAAGGACCAACAGATCGTCTTCCACAAGAACCACTTGCTATAACCGTTATGCTCTCCGACAAAATTGACATGCTCGTTGGCTTTTGGCTCATTAATGAAAAACCAACGGGCTCAAAAGATCCCTATGCGTTAAGACGAGCAGCATTGGGAATTATTAGGCTTGTACTTTCGCGAGATTGGAAAATCAATCTTATGCCGCTGTTCCAGTTAGCAACGAATCTTTTCTTACAACAAAAAAATAAATATGAAATCTCTCAAAGAGAAAATTCACAATTGCAGAATCTGATTCCAGAAAAAACAGAATATATTTTATCAGATCTGTTATTCTTTTTTCATGACCGTCTGAAAATCTATCTAAAAGAGGAAGGCGCTCGTTACGATGCCCTTGAAGCCGTTTTAAATAAAGATTCTGATGATTTTTTATTGGTTGCACGTCGTGTCGAATCCCTTATCGCTTTTATCAACACCCATGATGGAATGAACTTTGTAGCCTCTGTAAAACGTACTGCCAATATTCTTGAAAATGAATTTCAAAAAAGCACAACAATAGCGAATGTAATTAATCCTGAGCTCTTTGTCGAGAAAGAAGAAAAGCAGCTCTATCATGCAATCTGTGAAGTAGAAAGAAAGGTTCTTGCTCCCATCAATGCAACAAATTTATCATTTGCACTCAGTGTGCTAGCGCCACTTGGAAAATTGATTGATATATTTTTTGAAAAAGTATTGGTGAATGATAAAAAACCTGATGTTCGTGCTAACCGTCTTGCTCTTCTCAAACGCACTCACATTGTTACACAATCGGTTGCAGACTTCTCAAAACTTGTCATTTAAAATCAAAATACCCTATTAACTGATAAAAATAATGAAGATAGTTTTTTCTTTTTTATGACTTTTATTAATTAATATTGAGAAAATTATGCAACCAAAGAGACTGTTCTTTATCTCTCAAATATCATTAATTAAGATATGTTTTCATTTTGATAAATGATTCTTTCTCAAGAGACTCTTTGATAAGTTCATCTGCCTTATTAGAATCTATTTCCCTTGCAATAAGGGTACGTGCTGTAGAAATTGCCAAATCAATCGCTGATGAAGAAACCATGCGTATTGCATCCGCTTCTGCTTGGGCAATTTTTTGTTCTGCCAATTTATTGCGGTTTTTTACATATTCTTCTGCTTTTGCACGGGCCTCAGCAATAACAGATTCAACTTCATGCTTTGCTGCTGCAATAATTTCTTGCGCATCTTTTTCTGCTTCTGCATGTTTGCGTTGATATTCAGCCAATATTTCCTGTGCCTCTTCACGAAAACGCAGAGCCTCATCCAGTTCATCTTTGATACGTTTCGCACGCGCATCAAGATGGCGTATAACCCTCTGTGGAATTTGGAAATAGACTAAAAGAGCCAAAAAAAGAACTAACCCAACAAATGCCCAAAAAGTATCAGTCATCTTTGTCTTCCTCAATAATCCGCAGTTTTAACAACTGAACGAACAGCCTCTTTGCTGATATCAACGTCAATCAATTTTTTCACAATTTCAAGAGCTACTTCTTCAGCGATAGAACCAACATTTTGCATCGCTTTATCCCGAATTTTTGTTATCTGTTTTTCAGCATCTGCGAGTTTTTTCTCTAGACTCTCTTCAATTTCTTTCCGTTTAAGCTCTGCCTTTTCTTTTAATTCTTCACTAGCTACCTGCGCTATAGCCTGCGCGTTCAAACGCGCTTCTGCTAATTTCCGCTCATAAGTTCCAACAACAATGTCTGCTTCTTGCTTCATGCGCATTGCCTGATCTAAATCAGATGCGATTCGATCTCGCCGTGTTTCAATAACACCGCCAATACGTGGTACAATTACACGGGAGATAAAAAGATAAAAAAGTCCGAAAGAAATTGCCAACCAGAAAAAATGCGAACCAAAATGCACAAAATCAAAAGGCGGAAACACACGATTTGCATGCTCTGCCACCTTTTTAATATGTTCTATCGACGTTTCAGTGTTCTGTGCATAAGCGCTTGAAACAAACATCTTCTTTCATCCTTTAAATAGCTTATTAAAGCACTCTATAACCGATGATAACTGACAAACACCTTTCTGGCATCTCTCTTGTTAAGAGCTAAAAGGGTAAATCTTTCCTCATGAAAGAACAGACATACCCTTTTGATGATGATTAAACCCCAAAAAGAAGTAATAAAGCAATGAGCAATGAAAAAATTCCCAAAGCTTCTGTTACAGCAAAACCAAAGACGAGACGTCCAAACTGACTATCTGCTGCTGATGGATTTCGTAATGCACCAGAAAGATAGCTACCAAAAATATTACCAAGTCCTAAAGCTGTTCCAGCCATACCAAAGCAAGCAAGACCAGCGCCAATATATTTTGCTGCAAGCACCATTTCCATGTTATTCTCCTTTAAAGCGAAATTGCATTATTCGACGGAAAACCGCCAGTTCTATTAATGTCCTGGATGAATTGCATCATTAAGATACATACAAGTTAAAACCGTAAAGACGTAAGCCTGAAGAAATGCGACCAAAAACTCAAGAGCAGTAATTGCTACAGTCATAATAAGCGGTAAAATCGAACCACCCACACCTACGAGTCCTACCCCAATCATTGAAACAACAAATCCAGAAAACACTTTAAGCGTAATATGACCAGCAAGCATATTCGCAAAAAGACGAAGAGAAAGACTAATTGGACGGGAGAGAAAAGAAATAACCTCAATCATTGTCACCAGAGGTAAAACCACAACAGGAACTCCACTGGGAACGAACAATTTCAAAAAACTGACCCCATGCTTATAAAAGCCATAACCAATCACCGTCAAAATTACCACCATTGCTAACGAAAACGTGATCATGATTTGAGACGTAACCGTATAAAAATAAGGAAAGAGACCAATAAAGTTAGCAACCAAAATAAAAGTAAACAGAGAAAAAACTAAAGGAAAAAACTGCATTCCCTGCACACCAGATGATTCCCGCAGAGTCGATGCTACAAATTCATATGCCATTTCCGAAAGAGACTGCATCCGTGTTGGAACCAATCCACGACTCGATGATGAAATAAAGAGAAAAATAGAAGTTACAACAACCGTGAGGACTGTAAACAATGATACATTTGTAAACGATAAATCCATATTTCCTATGGAAATCTTAATCAGCCTTAAAACCTCAAACTGATGAATAGGATCTGGAGCGTGCGCTGTCACTTCAACCTCATTTATCGGACCTCTCATTGGCCCCTTTATTTTGTTTATCTTGGCGCAATACGCCTTTTTTTCCTAATTGACTGGAGGAAACATACCCCACAGACCGAAGAATACTCAATACACCAGCAGCAAATCCAAAGAAGAGAAAAAATACCAATCCCCAAGGCCATGAACCTGCTAACTTATCAAACCCCACCCCCAAAACAATACCAACTATAATACTTGCCAGAAACTCACTGGAAAGCTTAATTGCACCTGCCATCCTTCCTTGTGATTTTTCCCGCTTATTCCTATGCTCCCGCTTCTTTAATGCTTGCTTGCGCACTAAAGCTACGCTTAAGTTCCTACTACGACATTCCAAATCCTCTGAATGAAGACACTCTCCTTGCTTTTCCTCTTCAGCCTCCTTACGGCTCATAACGGGTTTCTCGCCCATCGCCATCATTGGCTCCTTAATTAAAAAGCAACATAAGAATACATTTCATAAAACCGTGTGCATCATATTGTTCCCGAATTTATTCGTCAAGATACTAAAAGAAATCTATCACAAGTTATCGTATAAATTTTATTGCAGAAATAACGTATTTTTCAATTTACATGCTTTCTTAAAAAGATATTCCAAGCACCTAAACCGATTTCACGACAGCACCCGTGAATGTATAACGAAAAGTTCACGTGAATAATATAAAACTCATAGAACAACCATTTTTACGCTTAACAAAAGGTGTAAACTAATACCATCTTATTTTCCGACTCCCAATGTTATATCAGTCCTAGTTTTGAAAGAGAACATAGAAAGCTAAAAACAGTATGAGAGCGTTAATTTTCCCCTTTCATTCGAATAAACTTGCACTTTTTAGTTTATGGAAATGATAATAATCAATGGTTTCTATATGATCCTATTCGCAAAGTATTTTACATCCGCCATTACAGACCACATCACGAAATGAGCTTGAGGGTATTAAGAGAAGGTCCTTTAAATACAAAATATTAATAAATCCAAAATTTCAAATAGATTAAGCCAATAAAACACAATAAAATTTAAACACGATTACCATACTACTTTATACAATTTTAATCCACTTTTATGAATTTCGTTCTTTACAATTGAATATCCGTAGATTCAGCAAATATTTTTGCTTTTTATTCAGACAAACTATCGTAAGCAAAAGCGCTTATTCATAAGCTTTATTTTTATGAAACGATAATCTCATGCTGTTTTCAAACAAGCATCATAATTATATTCCCCTACCCTCATATTGCATCTATTCTTGCACTTAAATAACCCATTAAGAGGATTATGTACTCTTTCTTAAATACTCCCTATCACACTCTTCTCATGCCATGCAAATAAATGATTATCAATAAAATTAAAACTTTAGCAAATAAAATTTTAATTTTATGAAAAGAAAGATCATTGAAAAAACTTATTTTTAAGATTCTTAAGTATAGATTTCATTCACTTAAAAAATTAAAGAGTTATCATTTCTTCTTAGAACGTGTCGCAAAAGGATTATCAGAGGCTCGTAATGATATGCGAATGGGTATACCAGACATATCAAATGTTTCACGTAACCCATTGACAAGGTAACGCAAATACGACTGAGGCATACTTTTGGGGCGCGAGCAAGAAATCATAAATCCAGGAGGACGTGTCTTAACCTGTGTGATGTATTTAACCTTAAGTCGACGTCCAGAAACCGCAGGAGGTGGATGATGTGCCACAACAGTTCCAAGCCATTGGTTCAATTTAGCCGTCGAAATGCGACGATTCCATACACGGTGCATCATCATGATATTTTCCATCAGTTTATCAATCCCTTGACCATATTGTCCTGATAAAGGAACAGCTCTCAAACCACGAACTTGAGGAAGAAATCGCGCACATTTTTCATGCAAATCAATCAATGTGGTCTGACTGTTTTCAATAAGGTCCCACTTATTGAAAGCAATAACTGGAACACGCCCTTCACGAATCACAAGATCAGCAATTTGTAAATCCTGCTTTTCAAAAGGTATCGTTGCATCAAAAACAATGACCACCACTTCTGCAAAACGAATAGCACGCAAAGTATCCGCAACAGATAGTTTTTCTAATTTTTCTTGAATTCTCGACTTTCGACGTAAACCTGCAGTATCAAAAAGTTTAATATGACGACCACGCCATTCCCAATCTACAGAAATAGAATCACGCGTGAGTCCTGCTTCTGGTCCTGTTAACAATCGCTCTTGTTTCAACATACTATTGATAAGAGTGGATTTTCCTGTATTGGGACGCCCCGCAATTGCAATCCTAATGGGCTTACTTTCATCGTAAATAAGCTCCTCTTCGTCCAAATCCTTTACATCATCACCAACAGATGCAGGTTGTATCATTCTATCTTCTTCTTTGTTGTTGCCAAAAACATGCTCTGACCCAACAGCATCTATAATTGCATCACGCAGATCACTAAGTCCCAAACCATGTTCAGCCGATATTGGGCATGGCTCCCCCAAACCTAATGACCACGCCTCATACTCTCCTCCTGTTGCCGCTCTTGACTCAGACTTATTGGCAACAAGCACAATTGGCTTTCCTGATTTGCGAACCAATGAAGAAAAATTTAAATCACTTGGTGTTATTCCGCTCTTTGCATCAAATACAAATAAAATAAGATCCGCTTCATCAATTGCAACTTTTGTATGAGAACGCATACGCCCCTCAAGTGTATGATCACCTGCTTCTTCCAGCCCAGCCGTATCAATCACATCAAAACGTAGATCTTGAAGTTTTGCCGCATGAATACGCCGATCACGTGTTACACCAGGCTTATCATCAACCAAAGCCAATTTTTGCCCAACCAAACGATTAAATAGCGTTGACTTCCCAACATTGGGACGACCAACGATAGCAATGGTAAGGCTCATCGATTTATTCCTTATTTGTCTTGCCCTCAGCTTGTATAAGCTCAAGCATCATTCGAGCCCGATCTGTTATTTTTAAACCCAAAGAACCTTCTTCAGAAATTTTCTTAAAATAATAAACCGCCTCATCCATTTTATCCGCCTTATAAGCAGCTAAGCCTAAAGCTTCTCTTGCAGACATACGCATAGGATCGGTATCACTTGCCATATCTTTAATGCGCTTTTCAACATCAGCTAATGTCCCTGTATCAACCAGAATATAAGCCGCCCGAATTTTTGCAACTTTCTGCAAAATCTGCGGTGCTTTCTCATCCGCTGCAACAGAATCAAAGATCTCCACTGACTTAATAATATCACCTTTCTCCATGAGTAAAGAAGCCTCACGTAAACGAGCAAGAAAAGGATATCCCCCAAAATGAGAGGTTTTAACAGTTTCTAATTGCTTTATCGCTTTATCAAAATCACGTGTATCCACAAGATCAAGACTCTTTACAAATGCATCACCAATATAACTAGCTTTCTTTATTTGTGTATGATGATAAACTTGATAAGCAACTATCATGAATATAAAAAGAATAGCTGCTCCAATAATTGAAAAACCATACCGTCTCCAAAAAGCAAGCACCTTTTCCTGACGAAATTCTGCATTCACTTCAGCAATAAAACTATCATACGACATATATCATACCTTGAAAAAAGTTACTTCACCTGTGCTTTTACGCATAAATGGATAAAGATGGTAGCCCTAATTAACTAAAAATCTTTAAATTACTCGTTTATTTATTTTAAATCAACATGTAGCCAATTCAATCAGATTTTTGCAACAGTCTTAATCGAAAATGATGTAAGCACCCTGTTTGTTCACATTACAGCTTTTACATATTATGAAAAATTCACTGCCTTAATATTTATCATGATTGCCTATCATCTCAAGCGAACTTTCTCTCCATTATATAGAGGGATAATCTTTTAAAGTCTTCAACCGCAATCGTTGGTTGTATTGGATTATACAATTTATAATAGAAAAACCAATTCTTGAAAAAACTTGAATAAACAGTAAATTTCCATGAATATCTACTAAAACCAAATAGATAAATTTTTATCTGTATCCAAAATACCGAAGCGCCATGATTACAGTGTGGTATAATTCCAAATCTTCAGTTAAAGCTCTTTATATAAAGTATATCCCTTCAACTTATCTTCATACGATTAACAACCTTTTATAATTGATCCTTAAAGTTTCTAAAAATATCCTATTGTAAGGGCCAAACCCACATAAGCATTGGAACAGCAATAATAACGATCAACACCGCCAATGGAGCACCCAAACGTGGATAATCACTAAAACGATATCCTCCTGGCGCCATCACGAGCATATTACTTTGATGTCCAATAGGTGTAAGAAACTCACAGCCCGCACCAATTGCAACAGCCATCAAAAAAGCTTCAGGCTTATAATGAAGGGAATGAGCAAAACTTGACGCAATTGGTGCTACCATCATCACTGTTGCTGCATTATTCAAAAATGGCGTGACCAACATAGCTGTCACCAACATAAGCGCTAAAGCACCGGATGGCGGGAAAAATATTGCCAATTGGCTCAGCCATTGACCAATGAGATCAGTACATCCTGTTTTCTCTAACGCTTCACTCACTGGAATAAGAGCCGCTAATAGCACTAATATTGGGCCATCTAATGCCTGATACAGATCACGCGCGGGCAAAACACGAAAGATCACCATTGCAGCAGCAGCAGAAAAGAAAGAAAAAGCAACTGGAACAATATGAAAAGCTGTAAAAATAATTGCTATAAATAAAACAGCTAAAGAGATGAAACCATGTCGTAAATTTCCAAACACAATATTTCGTTTTGCTAGGGGCAAGCATTTCAATTCTCTTAATAAATTTGGAATAACTGCATCCTGTCCTTGCAAAACAATCACATCTCCAAGATGGAAAATAATATCATCAAGTCTTCCCCGCACCCTTTCATGTTGACGACTTAACGCAAGCAAATTTACATTATAGCGATCAAATAAAGAAAACTCTTTCGCACTAATACCGATAAGAGGTGAATTATGGGTAATGACTGCTTCAATAATATCAATATCACTGTCCTTATCACCTGCAACAATAGTTCGCCCCTTAGAAAACTCTAAACGAGCAGAGTTCATCACGCTATCTAACCCTGTATGTGATCCTTCCAGCAAAATAATATCATTTTCAGACAAAACAAAATCTGGTAATGGTGAAATAGATACTTTGTTTCTGATGATTTGAATCACCATAACATCACCACTTGATGGCTTAACCAAATCAACAATATTTTTTCCCACAATCGGTGAATTTATTGGAATATGTACTTCTGCAACATAATTACGAATATCAATGGCATCATCAAACGATACACCTGAACGCACACGCACAGGCAAAAGCCAATAAAAAAGAACCAAATATACAACACCAGCCGTCGCAACAACCGCACCAACTGGTGTAAAATCAAACATAGTAAAAGGTGTTCCTGCTAAACGTTCTTGCATCGCTGAAATAACAACATTGGGAGATGTTCCTATCTGTGTCATAAGCCCCCCCAACAAAGAACCAAAGGCCATGGGCATCAAAAAGACAGAAGGAGAAACCTGAGAACGACGTGCAAACTGAAAAGCTATCGGAAGCATAATCGCCAAAGCACCAATGTTTTTAACAAACATTGATAATACGACAACAGAAAGAACCAAAAAAGCTAATTGAAGACGCACCGATTTCACGTCTGGCCATATCCGTTGGATAATAAATTCCATTATACCAGAGCGAGATACAGCAGTACTGACAACAAACACACTCCCCACGATAATAACGATATCATTACTAAAACCGCTAAAAGCTTCCTTCGGACTGACAAGACCAAGGGCACAAGCTATTAATAAAGTACAAATAGCAACAAGATCATAACGAAATCGATCCCAAATAAAAACAACCATCATGAGACCAATGATCGAAAAAGCCATTATTTGATTTTCTGTCATAACACTTACCTCTCCCCATTAAATTATAATGAACAAGAACATATTTTTTATGTTTTAAATATTCCTATAAACAGCAGCAAGATAAAAGCAGACATCGAAATATTTTAGGATAATTTTAAAGTGATAAAAAATTATGATGCGCATAAACTTGCCTCTCCTTATTATGCGTGCTTTTCTATAAAGTGCTGAACCCAAAGAAAATTGATAAAAGTTGATAAAGCTATATTGTAAAAAAGATGAGAATAACTCTAATATAGAGAGTAGATAATTGTTGAAACTGGTACACGCTATATTTAAACCTTTGTCGTTGCTTAAAAGAATTTATCTTCACTCTCAATTCAAAGAGTGGTAAAAATGAAAGAAGAAAGAATGGTCAATCTTAATAGTGGGTATCAAAGTAACCTCAGATATTGGCTCACTTGCATTATTGGATTTGTTGCTATCTTGGCAATTATAATTGTTGGTGGATTTTATATTGCAAAACCCTATCTTGACAGTTTTGTAAGAAAAGAAATAGCCCGTCATTCCATAAAAGCCGAAACATCTGAAGTAAGCATTCTAGGTAAAATCAATTTGAAGAATGTGACATTACCTGTTCCAGCTGGTACATCACTTAAAATTGGTGCCATTTCTGCCCGTCCTCCTCTTTCCTTTATTCCCGGAACTTTTACATTTTATAATGTTGATTTAAAGCATAATAATATTCACGTGCAAATTCCCCAAATTTCTCTTCGGAATGTATCCTTAAAAGAAAAGGATAGAACGATAACATCACGTCTTTTACAATCAATGATGCGTATTGAGCTTTCCTCAATTATTGCTCCCAATATACAACTTTCTATAGAAAATAAAAATAACCGAACAGAAACGGTTGAAATCAAGAATTTCCAGCTTTCTGATTTTAGAAATAACCATATCCATTCAGTTAGTATCAAAAATATGGATCTTAAAACGGTCGTAGCAAATGGTGCCAAACAGATGCAACTTATGGCTAAAAGTGATACAATAAAAGCCCATGATATCGATATCAACTATGCCTACTCTATCATTTTTGGAAAAAACAATGCTCTCAATCAAGGTAAAACCGTTACTGGCCCCATTTCTTTGAATAATATAAGTGTCGATATTTTTGAAGAGGCAGAAAAAAACAGCTCTTTCTTCCTTGGACAGTTTAAAACATCTGGTTTAAAGATGAAACCGCTTGAACAAACTCCTGAAAAATTAATCAAAGCTTATCTTAATGCAAGAAAAGAGAATAATAAAATCGCTGAAAAAGTAGCACAAAATGGTCTTCTTCTAAACATACTGCTCGCCATTACCTCAGCGGATGCCAAAGTTGATAATATCACCGTTGATATACCGCAGTTGAAAGCAACGCTCGAATCATTCCAATTCAAACCAAGTTTGTGGAAACAGCCTATCCCTAAAAAGCTTTTTCTTTCTCTCAATAACCTTTCCGTTTTACCTAAAAAAATGAATGAAAAAGACTTAAATTTGCTTAAAAAAATCAATCTTGAGCGCTTTAATGTTTCAGGAAAAATTGATATTTCTTACGATGAAAAAAAACGTATGCTCTTTCTTGATACAATGTCTTTCAATATGAAAAACGTTGGATCTGGGAACATATCTGCTAAGGTTATTGATGTTGATGAAAAGCTTTTTTCTGGTCAGAAAAATATAATGATTGCTGCGTCTCAAGACCTTGGCATCAATGAAATTAATATACAATATACGGATGCAGGTTTCATTGATAAGCTTTTTTCTTATCTTGCGCAAAACCTTAATGACAGCCAACATGATCTAAAAAAGGAACTTTATGACGATTTCTATCTAATGATGACGCAGACCCCAAAAATTCTTATAAAAAATCATGACGAAGCAGAAAAAATTTCAAAATCCTTAGGAGAATTTGCTAAAAATTCACAAACATTGATCGTTAAAATTAAAGCAAACGATAATAAAGGTCTCGCAATAGTTGATCTCGAATCTGCTCTACAAAATGATCTATCCAAGGCTTTAAGCAAAGTACATCTCACTATTAAAAATGAAACATCACCTTAAACATTTTGTGCTTTAAACATGATGATCTTACCTATAAATTAAGAACTTTATTCCTCTTTTTTCTTTTATATGATACAGAAGGTATCACACAGAGTCATTTATACAGAGAATATAGAATCTAAAATTGTCGATTCTTGGAGTTGTTCATGTCTGATTTATCTTCAAATCGCCTGCCTAATCGCGCTTCTCGTGTCACCAATCAAGCGCTTTCTGCTATCGAGCGTTTTCTCCATATTGAAGCTCTTAGTGGTGTTGTTCTTTTATTAGCTGCTGCTGCTGCACTTATTTTTGCCAATTCTAAATATGCTGCTTTCTATGAATCTTTTTGGCATACACCTCTTGGCTTTAATTTGGGTCATTTCACTCTTTCATGGGATTTACATTTCTGGGTTAATGATGCCCTTATGACTATTTTCTTTCTCGTCGCAGGAATGGAAATTCGACGCGAAATTCATGAAGGTGCTCTTGCCGATTTTAAACAAGCAATCTTACCAATTGTTGCTGCAATAGGGGGCGTTTGTGTTCCTGCAATTATTTACTTTATCTTTAATTTTAACGAGGGACATATCCGCGGTTGGGCTGTGCCAACAGCAACAGATATTGCCTTTGCTCTAGGTATTCTTGCTCTTCTAGGAAAAAAAATTCCTTCTAATCTTCATATTATTCTTCTATCATTAGCAATTATTGACGATATTATCGCTGTTCTTATTATTGCTTTTTTCTACTCAACAAACATTGAGCCTAGCGGTTTAATGATTGCAGGAGCGGGTATTGCTTTGGTACTATTTTTTCAGTGGATCGGGCTTGCATCAGCATGGCTTTACATTTTACCTGGTGCAATCATTTGGTGGGGTTTAATGGTAACAGGTGTTCACCCATCGCTTGCTGGCGTAATCTTAGGGATGATGACTCCCGTTCTTCCTACCCGTACTCTTGTAGCGCCACTCACCATGCTCAGTAACGCTATGCAAATTCTTCAAGAAAAAAATACAAAAACAGATCTGCATCATATTTCAACAGCATTGAAAAAGATGCGCAAAGGACAACGGGCCATGATTGCCCCAGTAACACGTGTTCAAAAAGCATTGCATCCATGGGTTGCATACGGTATCATGCCAGTTTTTGCCTTCGCAAATGCAGGAGTAAGTTTTGCAAACTTTGATCTTTCTTCTGACAAATCATTCTTGATTGTTCTGGGTGTTGTCATTGGTCTTTTCATCGGTAAGCCTCTTGGTATTATCACTGCCAGTTATATAGCTGTAAAATCAGGGCTATGCCGCCTACCCCCTCATATGACCTGGACAGGCGTTTTACTCATTGGTTTTTTAGCAGGAATTGGCTTTACAATGTCTATTTTTGTTTCAATGCTCGCTTTTAAAGATATTATTCTGCTTGATGCGGCAAAAATTGGGGTCCTTTGTGGCTCAGGTTTATCTGCCCTTATCGGTCTGGGATATGGATTTATTTATATTAAGCGCAATAAAGGAATTTCTCATAGTTCCTAACAAACTAACTGAAAATACATTTTTATGCAGAACTTTTAAAAAACGATTTCGCTCATTTGTTGGGTTCGGACGATATTTAATGTAAAAGCTGTTGTCTCGCCTCATCTTTACACTTATGAAGGAGAAAGCTAACATCATCATACTATTTACGAGCCTCTAATGTTACAACACCTTTGACTCTTAAGAAGACTTATAAGAGATATTTTTATTTCTTTCTTCAATATTCTTTTACTCATGCACCAGCTCCACTCATGATATGCACAGAAATGATTTTAATTGTTTCAATATAAAAGGCTTCGTGGTTTCAGAAAAGCTGCCTTTCGTCAGGACTATTATTCACTATAAAAAAATTAATTATTATGAATCAATATCTTATGTTTAATCATACGAAACAGATAAGAATAAGCAAAATTCAATAATCAGTTAAGTAATTCCATGGTTTATTTTTTTCCAATAAACCACCCTCCTCGTTACTGATTTTATTGCGGTATTCTAAATAACTTTAATTTTTATCTGCTTAAAAGCACATTATTTTTGGATAAAAAATATTTAATTTATCATTATAAATCTTGAATGGAGTTCAAATATCGTATGATTTCTTCATTTCAAATCTGTACATGATAAATCAATCAAGACTATTCTCTTACACGTCACAAGCCGAGGAGAAATATGAATTATTTGAAGAAAGAAGACTGCTTCACCATATCCATACAAGAGTTGTTCAACACGAAAACTAAAAATTAAATGATGACGGCCAACTGACACCTTTGATCTAAGAAGGAGATGGGGCGCACAATGGCTTTACCGTTATACCATTCATGGTCGGTGCCGTGAAATGGACTTGGGGGACTTGAGAGATATTTTTTCAAAACAAGCGCGTAAATTGGCACTATAATAGCGTTTTGTTTTACGTGAAAGGTATATACGATTTAAATAACGCAATAAACAAAAACGTGAACCAATGTGTAATATCCATTATTTAAAAGATATTGCTGTCAATACCTTTGAAAATTGTAAAGCAGAATTAAAAGGAAGTTGGTTTTCACTTTTATGGCTTCATATTCTCACCCAATTAGGTTTTATCTCCATTTCAGAAATTACCCCACTAGGTATACGCAACATCCTTATTCCTATCTGGCATACAAAAACAGGAGTTGCTCGTAGGCCCCTTATCCGTCTCAATATACCATCAAATATGCATCTGCTCTGACATTAGATATTGATACAGGTAACAAAAAACAAAAGATTTATTTGGAATAACAACGTCATAACATCACTATTAAATTGACAATGGAGTGGAAAAATATTCCCGTTTTTTATCATCGACACATCGCTTGTCTCACTCCATGAAAGAATTAAACTTGAAGCATGCTTTCATAGGGAGCACTCTAGTTTACGTAATTAACTCGCGGGAAAAAAGAAACCCCTAGTCATTTAGACTATTCTAAAACATATGATTGATGGAAAAATAGAGCATATATATCGTTGTTCTCCCCTTTTTCCGCTCTTATTTGATATTTATTTTCTTTTTGTTTAAAGAGGTCGCTCTATATTTCTTGATACCATAAAATACTCTTCATAGATAATTTAAAAAGCAATGTTTCCGAGACTTTCGAATTTATACAACGCCACATAAAATACAAGAAGAGTAAAATAATATGGCTATATTTCTCACAAGAAGAGCTTTACTTACAAAGACCACCATTTGCAAAATATGTAAAAATGATAAGAAACTAGCACAATATACTGCAAAAACGAAAGAATGTATTTCATGTGTGATTGGCAGTATGACACAGAAAATACTTATAATAGAGTAGTTAAGGGAAGAAAGTTAACCTAAAGAACATATGGAGGTATCAAAAACTTTGTAAATCTTAATCATAATTCAAAAAAGAGAAATAGACATGAAAAAAATTTAAGTAATAAAATCATAAAAGCAACACACTGTAACATTATCATTAATTTTGATCTATATTTACATGATTTTATGAAAAGTACTTCTGAAGAAGCTATAAACGCATAATACATGGTAATTTTATAACTTATAGTGCAACATAAATATTATCTATAGAGATATATTTTTTATTGCCTCGTAATACGGAAAAAATTAAATTTTCAAGATATACATAAAGTCATAAACAATCATTTGATGACAAACTAAACATCTCTAGAAAATACATCATCAATTCTATTTTGGTAATTCCGTCACTAATCCAATGAGCTCCCATTTCTCTAAGATTTATAATATTAAATCTGTATTCACGAGGCTGTCCCTCATGTAACATGCATTCTTTGAATAAACGCAGTGCATTGTTCCTTAGTTCTATTAAGGCTTATCGTAAAGTCTTCTCCATCTCACTCTATAGGCTCTAAAACGTTTATAGACGGCATATTTTATATCCCTTCTTAAACCGTTTTTTACCCAAACATCTTTCTCTTGTAATGTATAAGTGACCATTTTAAATTCATCATGAACAAGTTTAAAATGAGAGAGTCCTGCTGTATTAAATATTCCATTTAAGTTAAAATATAAATATCCTTAACAAAAATTATTAATATATATTAAAGCTTTACGTTATTGAAACTCTGTTGAAACTAAAAAATACTTATCCCTTATCAAGTGCATAAACAGCATGTAATGTTCTAACCGCAAGTTCAGTGTAAGCACTATCAATCAAAATAGAAATTTTAATTTCTGAGGTCGTAATTGCTTGAATGTTAATACCCTTTTCAGCCAAAGCCTTAAATGCTGTAGCGGCAACACCTGCATGGCTACGCATTCCAATACCAATCACAGATACCTTGGCGAGATCGCTTTCAAACTGGAGAACATCAAATCCAATTTCTTTGCGATTCTTTTCAAGAAGTGTAACGGCTTTTTCTACATCTGATGATGGTACAGTAAAAGTCATATCAGTTTTTGAGCCATCTTCAGAAATATTTTGCACAATCATATCAACATTAATGCTTTCTTCAGCCAAGGGACCAAAAATTGCTGCCGAAATCCCTGGACGATCGGCAAGCCGACGAAGGGAAATTTGTGCTTCATCCTTAGCAAAAGCAATACCAGTAACATTTTGTTGTTCCACAATTTCATCCTCATCGCAAATAAGTGTTCCAGAAGAACTCATTGGATCCTCCATGCCTAACGCATCAGGATCCTCAAAACTTGAACGCACAAAGGTACGAACCTTATGAACCATTGCCAATTCAACAGAACGAACCTGTAAAACCTTTGCACCAAGAGAAGCCATTTCTAGCATTTCTTCAAAAGCTACTTTTGGTAAACGACGCGCTTTCGGCTCTATACGTGGATCCGTTGTATAAACACCATCCACATCCGTATAAATATCACAGCGATCAGCTTGTACAGCAGCGGCTATAGCAACAGCACTTGTATCTGATCCCCCACGCCCTAAGGTAGAAATCCGGTTATCCGGAGATAACCCCTGAAAACCAGCAATAACGGCAACCTGACCTTCCTGAAAACACTCGATTAAAAAAGATCCATCAATATTAGTAATACGTGCACGGCCATGCGCATTGTCTGTATGAATAGGAATTTGCCAACCAAGCCATGAACGTGCATTCACCCCCATTTCTTGAAGTGTCAAAGCCAACAAACCTGACGTAACCTGTTCACCAGAAGCAACCACAACATCATATTCACGAGCATCTCTATGCATAGAGGAAGCATCACTTGTCCACTGAACAAGTTCATTTGTTTTACCAGCCATCGCAGATACGACAACGGCAACCTCATTGCCTGCATCAACCTCTCTTTTGACATGCCTTGCAACATTATGAATACATTCAATGTTTGCTACAGATGTTCCACCAAATTTCATGACAATGCGCGCCATTAATAACACTCTTACCTTTACATCTCTTATCTCAAACAGTAATGAGAATTAGATGCTGTATCAACTAACCATTTTCTCGACATAGCGAATATCTATCATTTGTGCAAGTTTCATTATGATTATATTAATTTCTCTTGACTTTGTATAAAATCTACTTGACCTGATCATTAAAAATAAAGGAAGGCAACATGATCGATGAAACACAAACGACTATTGATCAAAGTGAAATTGATCATTTTTCACGTATTGCTACAGAATGGTGGAATCCACAAGGAAAATTTCGACCTCTTCACCAATTTAACCCAACACGCCTTGCTTACATCAGAGAAAAAATCTGTTTAGAGTTTAATCGTGACCCTTCTTCACTTACGCCCTTTCACAATTTGAAAATTCTTGATATTGGCTGTGGAGGAGGCTTGTTATCTGAACCAATGGCACGTCTTGGTGCTATAGTTGTAGGCGTTGATGCTGCACAAACAAATATTGAAGTCGCAAAAACCCATGCAGCTCAAAATGACCTTTTAATTGATTACCGCACGACGACAGCAGAAGTACTTGCCAATGAAGGAGAAAAATTTGATATCATCCTTAATATGGAAGTTGTTGAACATGTCGCTGACGTTAATCTCTTCATAGCAGCTACAGCAAAAATGTTGAAACCACAAGGGTTGATGTTTGTCTCAACACTCAACCGCACATGGAAAGCATGGGGGCTTGCTATTGTAGGCGCTGAATATATTCTACGTTGGCTTCCTAAAGGAACCCATGATTATAAAAAATTCCTAAAACCTCTAGAACTTAAAAATTTCTTATCAAAAAACGCTCTGACTGTCGTTGATGAGATAGGTATTACTTATAACCCATTAAACGACAGCTGGAATCGCTCAAAAGACATGGGCGTTAACTATCTCCTTCTTGCAAAACGGTCTTAAGAATATGTAATTTACAAACATTATATGCCTTGTAATAAAGAATTGAGCTTTCCCTCAGCCTCTAAAGCATAAAGATCATCACAACCGCCAACGTGATAATCACCTATGAAAATTTGTGGAAATGTATTACGTCCATTTGCACGCTGTACCATTTCTTGGCGAAGGGATGTGGAAGCATCAATATCTGTATACTTTACGCCTTTTTTATTAAGCAAATCACGTGCTTTTGTACAATAAGGACAGTTAGGGCGTGTATAAATTATTACCTCTTTCATAGTATTATCCTCCAATATTTTTTAATAATATTCATTTTAAATTCCTCTTAAGAAGAGGGAAAAATAGAATCTTCTTTGAGAACACGCGAAAATGTTAGCACATCAACCTGTCGTGCACCTGCATCTTTTAATGCAGCAGCTGCTGCTGTAACTGTTGCACCCGTTGTAAATACATCATCAATCAGCAAAACAGAACATCCTTTGAGATATTTTTTAACTTTATGCGAAACCTTAAAAGCATTTTTTACGTTAAGTTTTCTCTCTCTCGAAGAAAGACTAACCTGCGGACGGGTATGCCGACAACGAACAAGCCAACTCGGTTTTAAAAGCTTTTTTTGTGATGCTGCAATGTAACGTGCAAGCTCAGCAGATTGATTATAACGCCTCTCCCAAAAACGACGAAAATGCAATGGAATGGGAATAATAACATCACAATCATCAATAACCTCGCGTCCAGCAAACATCATCCAATTGGCCATAAATGATGCCAATTCTATATGATCACCATATTTTAAGCGCGTTACTAAAGTTCGTGCAAGCCCTTTATGAACAATGACTGAGCGAACACGTGAAAAAGGATGGGAATTACGGAGTGCTTCACCACTAAGAAAACCATCCCCCATATCACAAACAAAAGGAGTCCCCATAACAGGACAATAAGGTTTTGTGATAAATTGAAGATCTTTCCAACATTCGGAGCAAATCGTACCATAAGTAAAAACATTTTGCTTACATCCAGGACAAATTGGTGGATAAAGCATCGTTTTCAAGCGTTCAACGAACTTACTTAGTATATCCCCACTATTTAACGCCGCTTCTCGAAAATACAACATTATAAATTTAGGCTTTTACAAGTTTCCCTCAGAACAAAAGTTCCTTTGTATTTCCTCAATTTATAATTTTAATTCCTTTAAAAACTCTTACCTTCTATAAATTTATTTTCTTTCATATTATAAACTTGACAGAGCTTGCACAAATAATGAACCTTTTTAAAATATATTCTTTCATAGATCGAAAGTGTTCTACAATATGTCGCATCCTTTAATTTTTGATCATAACCGCATTGAACAATTCCGAAAACGTGCCTTTCAAAAAGCAAAAAAAGGATGTGACTTTTTACTCTCTCACATGGCAGAAGATCTCTATAAACGCCTTAGCACTGTTGATCGCCTCTTTACATTAGCTCTCGATTTACACAGCCATACAGACCTTGCTGCGCAAGCTTTAATGAAATCTGGAAAAGTTTGTTCCATAGAACGCATTGAGACCGATACGCTTTATCAAAGCCATGATAAAAAATTTCATTTACGTCATCGAGAATTTCTTGATTTACCTCAAAGTTACTGTGACCTTATTGTTTCACTTCTTTCATTACAATTGACCAATGATACCCCTGGTATTCTAAGCCAGATAAAAAATACTCTTAAACCAGATGGCTTATTTCTTGCTGTTATGGCAGGAGCTGGTACATTAAGAGAATTGCGGGAAAGCCTGCTGCAAGCTGAAAGTGAAATTTATGGTGGAGCAAGCCCTAGAATCTACCCTTTTGCCGACATTCGTGATGCAGGCGCTCTTTTACAGCGTGTTGGCTTTGCCCTGCCTGTAGCAGACGTTGAAGATATCACAATACGTTATAATACAATGTTTGACCTTATGCACGATCTTAAAGCTATGGGAATGCAAAATGCACTCATCAATCGTTCACGACGCCCTGTATCCAAACGTTTTTTTCTCCGCGCAGCTGAAATCTATGCACAACAATTTAGTGATCCTGATGGACGTATTCGTGCACATTTTTCTTTCATCTGGCTCTCTGGTTGGGCTCCTCATCCCAACCAACAAAAACCCCTACAACCTGGTTCAGCGCAAATATCTCTTACAGATGTTTTACAGCCCCAAAAAATATAACCTAAAATTATTTTTTTAAAATACTTTTATCTGTTGTCCGTAATATTTGACTAGTGACCGTTCCAGCTATCATTGAATCGCTCACGTTTAGAGCAGTACGTCCCATATCAATTAGCGGTTCAATAGAGATAAGTACAGCAACCAAAGTAACAGGAAGCCCCATAATTGGTAACACAATCAATGCAGCGAAAATAGCACCTCCCCCCACACCAGCAACACCAATAGAACTCAACGTTACAACACCAATAAGCGTAGCAATCCAAGTGGGATCAAGAGGATTAATACCCATAGAGGGTGCAATCATGGTCGCAAGCATTGCTGGATAAAGACCAGCACAACCATTTTGTCCAATTGTTGCCCCAAAAGAAGCTGCAAAACTCGCAATGGATTGTGGTACACCTATCCACTGTGTTTGCGCTTCAATATTCAAAGGAATACTTGCAGCACTTGAACGACTGCTAAAAGCAAATGTTAAAACTGGTAAAACCTTTTTGAAAAAACGAAAGGGATTAATCCCAGAAATACCAAGCAATACACCATGAATTCCAAAAATTAAAATAATACCGACATAAGAGGCAATGATAAAAACCAGTAAATTTAAAATATCTGTAATACGCGATATTGCTCCTACTTTCGTCATAAGTGCAAAAATACCATAAGGCGTCAAAGCAATCACAATACGGACTAACCGCATAATCCAAGCTTGTGCCACTTGAATAAATAAAAGCGCTTTTTCTCCTTTTTCTGGCTCATCTTTCTTTAAAAGAAGAACCGATGCACCTAAAAATGACGCAAAAATAACAACACTGATAATTGACGTACGTTTAGCTCCACTCAACTCAGCAAATGGATTTTTAGGAATCATAGACAAAATCATCTTTGGTATATTCATATCTCCAAGTTTAGAAATATGACCTTCAAGAAGAGCAGAAACATTTTGCCCTTCATGCACTAAACCATCGGTTGTTAATCCAAAAAAATTAACCACAAGCACACCAACCAATGCTGAAAGAGCCGTTGTAAAAAGCAATATTGAAATTGTTATTATACTCATCTTTCCAACAGCATAAACAGAATGTAAATGAGCAACTGCTGAAACGATAGAGATAAAAACCAATGGCATAACAATCATTTGCAACAATAAAATATAGCCCTCACCGACAATGTTAAACCATTCAACGGATTTCAATAAAGTGCTTTCACCCTCTCCATAAATAAACTGCAAAACACTTCCAAAAATCAAGCCAAGGATAAGCCATAGCATAACACGTAGTGAAAGACTCCATTGCATTTTCTTACTTTGAGAAACCAATAATAAAAAAATAACAAATAGAAATAAATTGACGAAAAAATTAAATGTCATTGTCTATACTCACTATTATTATGGTTGACATAAATAATCTGCATAATTCAAAATCAATGCATGATATTTAAAATTAACCTATAAAGCTTACAAGGCTTTTACAAAATCATTATTTTTTTAATTTATAGATTAAAAGAGAATTTTTTATCTACTAATAACTGTTTAAAGAAAATAAATAAAATTATTTTCTTATTATTTAAATTTTCACTCTCATAAAATATTTAAAAAAGAGAAATATAAGCAACATTCATTGCATCTTAATACTGAATAATTACAGCATATCTTATCCTATAAATCTCCTTACCTCTCTCTTTTTCTATTTGAACTGAAGCGGGCTTTCCAAGCAAGGATGAATTAACAATTGAACATTCATGATTTTTCTAGAAAATACACCAACAAGCTACTTCTGCTCATTTTATGGACTGCACTCTCAATAGCTTTGATCAGCACTTCAAATATAATTATTTTATTGAAAATACTTTTTATACATTCTTTCTTTGCTCTCAATGAAAGCTTTTTTATTTTTCAAAACTCTTTTTATAATCATAAAAAGGCTTTGAAATACAACATGTTGATTTATAATCATAATTTACTGTTTTGCATATTAAATTTGCATATTAAATGAGAGTCCCGAATAACGTAAGATTCTCTCATTTCAAACCTGTTTATCTTGAATCAATCAAAATCATTTGCTTGCACGTCACAAGCAGGGCTGGCGTATGAGTAAAAATGTATAAGAAAGGAGTAAAAAGACCTTTTATGAAACATCTTAATGCAAGAGTTGCCGTAACATTGGAAGGCGGAGCTTGAGCAGCAAATATAAATAATATGATTGCTTTTTATAATAGCGCAGTAAAACGTTTTAACGATACCTATTCATATGCTGATCGAACAACACGTGCACATGCTATAGATAATTTTGTCACTTTAGATATAAAAAAGATAAGTTGGAGTTATAATCTTACGCAAGAACTAATAAGAGGAAAGGTTTTTGAATTTGAAGAGGCATGCCTCACTCAGAGTTCATATCATCCTTTTACGCAACAGTGGTTTTATTATAATCGGAATCTCAACGATGGAATTTACCAAATGCCTCGTATAGTCCTGATAGGACAAAAAGTTGAAAATAGGATGATACAAATTACAGGCATAGGAGCACGAAGCGTTTTTTCTGTATTGATAGCTAAGAATTTGCCTAATCTAGATGCAATAGATACAGGTCAATGCTTTCCACGGTATCTTTATAAAAACGTTGAATCTCTGTAACTGTTCATGATGAAAAACAATCCCATTTGTTTGCAAATTCAATAAAGGAAAGAAAAACATCTGGTTTACAGAGGCGTGATGCCATTAGGGATGAAGGACGAGCACATTTTAAAGCTGCTTATCCTAGTGAGAGCATAACAAAGACGATTACAAATTTCTAGATAATGAAAACAATGGAAAAGACTGAGGATATATGATTAAAATGGGAGGCTTTAAGCCTAAAAATATTATAAATTTTATGAATAATACAGTTTAAAGCATTAAAAGCAGTCTTACAGTAGATTTACAATGTATGGGGATAATTAATTGCCTATAATAAGTTGCGCTCATACTGATAAAGATTATTCTGCTATAGAAATGTTGTGCTTTTTTGACTTTTTGTGCGTATTCAAACACTCATTCGTTGCAAATTCAATCTCTTTATCTCGTGCCTCTTTATCAAGAATAATAGTATTTTAATATAATACCCCTTTGCATACAAATAGTTATTTCTTATCTATGAATAGCTTATAATTTCATATAACTCTATGAAGATAATATTTTTTATTTATCAATATTTAATGATGTAATTAACACATTCATTATATATATATAATAATCTTTATTTCTATCTATTTACATAATATATTTCTTTTTTTATAAAAATAAAATTGAGTTATACATACATCGATCTATCGGTATTTTTTCTACTTTCTTTTTAGCGCACTGAAAGATTGATATCGTAATTTTTGTATAATAAAATACTCTTTCATATAAGCATCGTATATTGAATTATAATAATTGACTATTAACGGCAAATTATATTTTTTTATCCCTTTTAAAAGTAAAAAATATTATTTTCAGACCTATTCATAAGTAGGCTTAGCCAAGTGAATAAAAAATGTTTGATAATAAGCTTTATCTCTTATGAACTATCTTTTGTACAAAGGGACAACATTATGATTACGGAAATATCGTGATATTATTAGGTATAAAAATCACACTCCCCAAGAAATTTTTGTATTGTATCCTTTCCGTTATGAGAAATGTTAAAAGCAAGATAGGGTATGCTCTCTAGAGCAAATGAGTGAATGAACCACCACGGTGATATGTATTTTTAAAAAAATAGGAAGTATCTTTGCTTCAAATTTAATAGGCACATTCTAAAAATAAAGGTTCTACAGACTCATTCCAAATAGAATAGTAATGGGACAAATATTTTTCAGCATCTGTTTGTCCCATTGCAACAACCTCTTCTAAAGGATTAAGAAAATTTGTTTCATCAAAACCATTCGTATCATACTGTTTGCGATTTTTTAAGCCTTTGCGAGCAATAGTAAGAGCTTGACGTGCTAACTCTAAAAGAATAGTTTGACGAAAAGGAGTTCTTAACCCTTCTTTAGGAACACGTTGGCGCAACTCTAAAACTTCTTCAAAACACCAATCTTTTGTCAAAGCCTCTGCCTCATTAAGTGCTTCCCTATCATAAAGAAGCCCAACCCAAAAAGCTGACAACGCACAAATGCGCTTCCAAGAACCACAATCAGCTCCCCTCATTTCTAAAAATCTTTTTAATCGGACTTCAGGAAATAACGTTGATAAGTGATTAATCCAATCTCCCATGTTTGGAATTGAATTTGCAACTTGTCCTTTTAATGCTCCATTCATAAACTGACGAAACGTTATGTGTGTACAATCATAATAACGACCATCACGCACAACAAAATACATTGGAACATCAAGGGCCCATTCAACATAATCAGCAAAACCAAAACGCTCAGAAAATACAAAGGGCAGAACGCCTGTCCTCTGATTATCCGTATTACGCCAAATTTCAGAACGCCACGATAAAAAGCCATTTGGGCGCCCTTCTGTAAAGGGCGAACTTGCAAATAATGCCGTTGCAATGGACTGTAACTTCATGGATACTTGCATTTTTCGCCGCATATCACTTTCAGATGAAAAATCAAGATTAACCTGAACTGTTGATGTGCGATACATCATATTAAGACCATTATACCCCACTTTAGGCATATAATCAGTCATAATCTGATAACGTGATTTAGGCATTCGCGGCGTTTCAGCTAAAGTCCACTTTGGACTAGCTCCAAGACCTAGAAAACCTATACCTAATGGTTCTGCAATTTTTTTGAGAAGAGTTAAATGCTCCATCAACTCGTAATATGTATGGCTTACTGATTTTAATGGTGCACCAGATAATTCAAATTGTCCCCCAGGTTCCAAAGAAATGGCTCCCTGATCAACTGATCCTACGAGCCCAATAATATTCTCTTCATCTAAAATAGGTTTCCATCCTAAGGCGCTTTGCATCCTCTCTAAAAGCGCTCGGATTCCCCTCTCTCCTTCATAAGGAACAGGGTGAAAACCATCTCTATAAAACGGAAATTTTTCATGTTCTGTACCAATGCGCCAATCATCTTCTGCTTTATACCCCCCTTGGAAATAGCTAACCAAAGAATCTAAGTTATAAATTTCACTTTCATCAGTTATATCAAGCGCCATAACTTACCGTATCCTATAATTGGTATCATCATCTTAAATAAATTGTTTAGAATGATTTTACAGATTTCTCAATCCATTGCCCAATCCCCCACGGTAGCATTAAGAAGAGCCAAAGCAGCAACAGCGGCAGTATCAGCGCGTAAAATACGCGGACCTAGTGATATTGGAACCACAAAAGGATGTTTTTTTAAAAAGCTCCGCTCTTCTTCACTAAAGCCACCTTCCGGTCCAATAAGAATACCAGGTGTTGTAACGTCACGCTTTTTAAAAAAAGGTAATGGATTATGCGATTTATGCTCTTCATCACAAAAGAATAAAGGCTGTGTCTCATCCCACTGTGCTAAAAGTTCTGCTAATGATAGAGCCGATACGCATTCAGGAAGAGATAAAATTCCACACTGTTCAGAAGCTTCAATAACATTGGCTTCCATACGCGCCATATTGATACGCGTAACCTGCGTATGATGCGTTATAACAGGCTGCAAAATCGATACCCCCATTTCAACAGCTTTCTGCACCATATAATCCAACCGCGCATTTTTGAGTGGAGCAAAGCAATAAATAAGATTGGAATGCGTCGTTTGTAATCTTTCTTGATGGATAAGCTGAACCACAACAAATTTTTTCTTAACAGTGATAAGTTTAGCAAGCCACTCACCATCCTGTCCATTAAAAAGTAAAATTTCTGCTCCTTCTTTCATACGCAAAACATGCATAAGATAAGAAGCTTGTGCCCCCTCTATCTTTATTTCTTCATTCAAAGCCAATGTCTGTCGGATAAATAATCTTTTAAGTTTATAATTTATGCGCATAAAAATTTTGCCAATGCTCACTATCGTCATCGAGAAAATGAAGAAAAATATATAGCAAAAAGAAAAAATTATATCTATAGAACTATAATATATTAAAGAATTATAGAGTTTTTTTAGCTTTATGAGATAATAATAGGAACTTATAGATCCTTAAGTGATTCTGCTTTCATAAAAGTTTAAATAATGCACCATTCATCTTTGCATTCAGTCATTGATGCATCCGTGGAGGAAAAATATGTCTGCTAAAAAAGCTACAATTATTACGATTACAACCCTCTTAGCCTTTATTTTGATTACAGTGGGAATTGGTTCTGTTGGAGCCGACGGGAAGCATACAATTACCAAAGATGGCTATGGTATTTCTTCTGCGATTCAATAAGCACTGGCCAACATCCTCCTTAAAATTTTAATGTTTTTTAGCAATTTTTATAAGATTAGCACCGATATTATGAATCTCTTGTATTTGAAAGATTCCATAAGAAGGTTTTTTATTCCTCTCTTCAGTCATTTATCTATACCAACCTCACTTATTATGACGGTGAGGATGGTTTTTACTGCTTCACGACGAACGGATTTAAAATGAGAGAATCTTCCGATAATGGGAGCTCTGATTTAAATTTAAAAGACAATTTTAAGTTGCAAAAAGACGAATTACCATTATAGGATAGAATATTATACAGATGAAAAACGATACTCAATCTGCGTTAATATCTTTTGTAACCCAAAAATCACCATGATTTTGTCCTTTAGAGCTTAGAGAAAATGTAAAAGGCCATGCAAGGCTATTAGCAAGACATTGGACATCTTTACATAAAGTTTCTGATCTATAGTTTTTGCGTAGTTGTGCCTGTAATATCAGTTCATTTTCCTTCCCTTGCGCAATAGCAGTTGCAATGGTTCCTTGAATGGATAAGCTCAAGTCTGCTGTACGCATTAATGACTCTGTTACCTTCATCATACCTTCTGAAAAGCTTGTCTGAATATCCCAGTGATCAAATGTTGTTGAAAAAGTATCATTATTCATTAAAAGAAATTGTTGTTTATTTGAAAGTCTTGTTTGTAATTCATTCAGATCATACCCTAATAGCCGACCAGAAGACATCTTCAGTGTTAACTCACCCTGCATTTTCGTAAAAATTTCTGGCCAAGAATCAGCAAGTGTTCGTACCGTTGCAGTAAAATTCGTTTTGCTTTGTATAAATGGAATAAATCCCAAGATTTCTAAAGTCTCCTGCATATCAATAGAAGCACCTGAAATATTTCCTCCAATACGCACTTTCTGTCCAGCTGACGTAACTTCAATATTACTTTGCACGGATCCACCAAAAATATTCGCATGTCCAAGATCAAAAATACCATGCCCATCTCTTATTTGTATTGCAGCAGCTAAATTTGTGAGTGAAATATTTCCTATTTTAGCTTGTGGCGCAGAAAGTCGTATATCCACGCCAATACGATCAAAAATTCTCATGTCAAAGCAGGCATTTTTCTTTTTACCTGAAAAAAACATTGAACCCAAGAGGCTAAGGTCTAGGTTATCAAAAGCTAAAGAGCCCATGAGATTTGGTACATAATCTTGAAAATCGAGTTTTAAAGCTCCTCGCGCATTGGCTTTCCCCATCGTAAATGTAACATTGTTCATTTGGATATGCATTGGCTGCGCTAAAAAATGAGATTCCCATACAATGGGTATTTTTAATTTATGTCCCCAAAACTGATTTCCACCAACCCAAGACAATGTCTGATTCCATCCAGGAGAACGCATCGACACTTTTCCGTCAAAAATATAATATTCAGATAATCGAGCCTTTCCTGTAAAAGTTATTCCCCCACGTACAGAATTGAGACTTGCCCTAATATGACTTTTGCCTCCTGCAAGAAGCAGCAATGCTTGAGAAGCATCAAGTGATAATTTTGTAAATTCTCCGCGCCAACGCGCATCTGCACGTAACCGTACTTCCTGAGTTGATTCCGGCCAATCTAAAGTTGCATTTAATCCTGTTATTTTTTCTGCTACTCCTGAAAAACTATCGTGATACACAAGAACACCATTTTTAATGACAATCCGTCCAAAAGGTTGTTTTAAAAGGTGCTCTATCTCTGGATGCTCAGGATTATGTTTTAATATTTCACGCGTATTACGTATAGCCACCCCTAATGCACCTTGTGAGCGAGAAAACCGATCAAAAAAATCTGCTATTGTTTTAACAGGCTTTTCCATAACAAATTGAGGACGCATAATCCGCGTCTCTGAAAAAGAAATATGTCCCCAAAGAAGATCGACGACAGAAAGATCAACTTCTATTGATTCAGCTTCCATTAATGGCGCAACATCATCCATTTTTGATGTTAAAGTAACGCCAGAAAGAAATGCTTTAGGATAAGGAAAAAGATGTAACCGCGGTGGATCACGCAATTGCACATTGTAACCCGTCCATGCACTTAAATCCTGCGCTAAACGAATACGAATCGCATCTGTAGAAATAAGATAAGGTAAAACGAGAATCCCCACTCCAAATAAAAAGATAATTGTAATAAAAACTCCGCTCAAAAATTTTATTATTCTGATGCGCACATTATCCCTCTATACTTATCCCCCTATAACAGATTAAAAACAAACTTAAATGATCATAAAAAGTTTTTATAATCCTATAATTCACTATATCCACTTTGTATCTTCATTATTTTTGTTCTTTATCCAAAATTTATTCAAACAGCAATGTTGCTGCTTCTTTATAAAGCAATTATTTAAAAGTCTTCAAAACTATAAATCCACAACATTATAAAACCATTCTTACTGTTCTCATATGAATATTGCTATAAAACTCTATCGTATTATTAGAAAATGCTTTACAAAAAAAACAAACAGCCTTACCGAAAGGATCTCTGAATGAATAATATTATCGACGGAAAAAAACTTGCTGAAGAGATTATTGTGAAAGTTAAGGCCGAAACAGCAAAGCTCCGCCATCACTATAATATACAACCTAGTATCGCTGTTATTATCGTTGGAGATGATCCTGCAAGTCAAGTATATGTCACCTCAAAAAATAAAAAAGCCGAAGAATGTGGGTTTCTTTCAATCAAACATGTCGTTTCCAAAGAAACGCAAGAAAAAGATCTCCTTCAACTTATTACAACATTAAATTCTGATCCCAAAATTCATGGTATTTTGGTACAGCTGCCTCTCCCTGCTCATATGAATACAAATCGCATAACACAAGCCGTTGCTTTCCAAAAAGATGTTGATGGTTTTCATTATATTAATGTAGGAAAACTCGCGGCAAATGCACTTGAAGATGCAATTATTCCCTGCACTCCAGCTGGTGCCATGATGATGATTGAACAACACTGTGGACGAGATTTATCTGGACTTGATGCTGTCGTTGTTGGACGCTCTAATATTGTTGGAAAACCTATGGCTGCCCTTTTAACAGCAGCCAATGCCACTGTGACAATTGCCCATAGTCGTACCCGTGACCTTGATGATGTGTGTCGAAGCGCTGATATTCTAGTAGCAGCTGTAGGCCGCCCACAAATGATTAAAAAAGACTGGATAAAAGATGGTGCAATTGTTATTGATGTCGGTATTAACCGCGTTGCTGCACCAGAAAAAGGTATAGGGAAAACACGTCTTGTTGGTGATGTCGATTTTGAAAACGTAAAAGAAAAAGCTGCTGCGATCACCCCTGTTCCTGGAGGCGTTGGACCAATGACAATTGCCATGCTTATGGTTAATACACTCAAAGCCGCCGCGCGATCACACAATCTGCCGATACCAAAATTCTAAAAATTGTAACAATTCCTTGTATATGGTTTCATTGTATATGATTCAGCTTATTTATTTTTGCATTTTTCATGTCATAAAAACAGATGCCCCTTGATCTGCACGATTAACGGATTGACGAAAAACATGAAAAAGTTCGCGTCCAATACCATGTTCGTTTTTTGAAAGATCCGGAGATATGATTTTTCGCGCGTTAAATTTTGCTAAATCCTCCAAAAGGGTTAATTTACCCTCATGAGCATCAAGAAAAACAATATCACCATCCTGCAAACGTGCAATGGGGCCATTATCCACTGCTTCTGGTGTCACATGGAGAGCAGCAGGAATTTTTCCTGACGCTCCTGACATACGCCCATCGGTTATCAATGCTACCTTTTGACCGCGATCTTGTAAAACGCCTAAAATGGTCGTTAATTTATGAAGCTCTGGCATACCATTGGCTTTTGGTCCTTGATAGCGAATAACAGCGATAAAGTCTTTATTATGCAACACTCCAGATTTAAAAGATTTTTGTAGTTCCTCTTGATCATTAAAAACAAAGACTGGTGCTTTAATCTGCCAATACTCTGGTTTAACAGAGGAAACTTTTATAATAGCTGTTCCCAAATCTCCTGATAAAACACGAAGACCACCATCAAGCTGAAATGGCTTTCTCCACCCCGCTAACACCTTATGATCACCACTCTCCTTAAGAGCCGCTTCACGCACCACATGACCATCAGCAGAAAGCTTTGCTTCAATTGCATAAGCATTGAGATCTTTACCAAAAACCGTAGAAACATCTTCATGGACCAAGCCTGCCTCGATAAGCTCGCGAATAATAAATCCCATTCCCCCCGCAGCGTAAAAATGATTAATATCTGCTAAACCGTTAGGATAAATGCGCGCTAAAAGAGGCACAACGGATGAAATTTCTGCAATATCATGCCATGTCAATTTAATACCGCAAACAGCAGCCATAGCAATCAAATGAATCGCATGATTGGTAGAACCTCCTGTTGCATTTAATCCTACAATGGCATTCACAAAAGAACGCTCATCAATGATCATACCAAGTGGACTATAATGATCACCAAGATCTGTCATTTCAAGTACACGTTTCGTAGCTTCTTTTGTTAAAGCATCACGCAACGGTGTATTCGCATTAATAAAAGAAGCTCCAGGCATATGAAGCCCCATCATCTCCAGTATCACCTGATTAGAGTTAGCTGTTCCATAAAATGTACATGTTCCTGGCCCATGATAAGAACGTGCTTCTGATGCTAAAAGTGTTTGCCGATCTATTTTATTTTCCGCGTAAAGTTGACGTATCTTCGCTTTTTCATCATTACCTTGACCACTTGTCATGGGACCAGCTGCTATAAAAATTCCTGGTAAATGACCAAATGTTAGGGCACCAATCAATAAACCTGGCACAATTTTATCACACACCCCAAGATACAATGCTGCATCAAAGACATCGTGTGATAAGCTTATAGCTGTTGCCATTGCAATTACTTCACGCGAAAAAAGGGAAAGCTCCATCCCCGCATTTCCCTGCGTAACACCATCGCACATCGCGGGAACACCACCTGCAACCTGTGCAACACCACCAACCATACGGGCCGACTCTTTAATTAAGTGAGGAAATTTTTCAAAAGGTTGATGTGCTGAAAGTATATCGTTATATGCCGTGATAATGCCAATATTCCCAACGATATTTCCCTTCAAACGCTCTTTATCTATTGCACCACAAGCAGCAAAGCCATGAGCCTGATTGGCACATCCTAAAAAACTCCGTTTGGGGCGATGAACTTGTGCTTTTGCAATACGATCTAAGTAAATTTCTCGTGTTGATTGAGACCGTTCATAAATCCTTCGTGTAACTGTGGCAATTGTCTTGGAAAGTGCCATATTTCTCTCCCCCTTTCATTGTTGCTGCCCCTCATTCATTGAGAGAGATTACGTTTTTATTCACCTTGTGTCGCATATTTTGATTCACTTATTTCATTTTCTGCAGGCGACCAATAAACCTGAACGAGATGAGGGGAATTACGCAAAATTGCCCGAATAGGCATTTCTATTTCAGACCCGTCTTGACAAGCCTCTTCAAAACAATCGCGTTTCTGAAAACCTTCAAAATGGAGAATAATACAACGAGATTGCATAATAACTGGCAAAGTTAGTGAGAGTCTTGGCTCAACAGCACTCTTAGCATGAAGGGGTAAAACAAGTGCTTGTGTTCGTAAATCAAGCGCTTGCTTTAAACGATCAGCATCAGGAAAAAAAGAAGCCGTATGTCCATCCTCCCCCATTCCTAAAACAACAACATCAAAGGGTTTAGGCAAAGTATTAACACGACTCGCCGCTGAAAAAGCAGCAAGTTCAGCAGTAATTGCTTTATGATAAAGCCCTACAAAACGTGCTTTTTCGGCACAATTTTGTAACAAATGACACCGTACCATATGTTCATTTGAACGTTCATCGTGTGTAGGAACAAAACGTTCATCGACCAACGTGATAATAATCTTTTGCCAATCAATATCCGCTTTTGACAAATAATGAAAAAACAATTCTGGTGTTTTACCACCAGACACCGCTAAAACAGCTCTCTTGCGCTCAAGAACAGATACACTAAGCTCTGCTGCTACTCGATCTGCTAATGCCAAGGCTAAAGTCTGAGGGGTTTCAAAATCTAAACGGTCAATATTCATTCTATACATACTTATTGCTCTAAACTAAATTGTTCCATATACGCCCATCACGTTCCATGAGGCTCATCGAAGCAGACGGCCCCCATGAACCAGCGTTATAACTGTGAACAGGCTGTTTTATTTCTTCCCATCCCTCAATGATTGGATCAATCCAACGCCAAGCAGCCTCAACTTCATCACGACGCATAAACAGTGTTTGATCTCCACGAATAACATCCATTAATAAACGTTCATAAGCATCAGGATTACGTTCAGAAAATGCGGAAGAAAAACTCATGTCTAATGGAATGTGACGAAACCGCATACCGCCATAACTTGGATCCTTAATCATCAACCATTGTTTTACACCTTCATCAGGTTGGAGACGAATTACAAGCCGATTAGAAAAAATTTCATCTAAATCCACATTAAAAATATTATGAGGAATAGGTTTAAAAACCACAACAATTTCAGACATTCGCGTGAACATGCGCTTACCTGTTCGTAAATAAAAAGGCGTATTAGCCCAACGCCAGTTATCAATCTTAACCTTAAGTGCTACAAATGTTTCACTCTTACTCACTCTTCCCAGATCATCAAAATAAGACTCTACCGATATACCATTTGATAGACCAGAAAGATACTGCCCACGTACAGTATGCTGCCCTACATTATGGACATCAAGCGGTGTTAAAGAATGTAAAACTTTAAGTTTTTCATCGCGCACAGCATTAGCACTGTTGGTAAATGGTATTTCCATCGCAACCAAACAAAGTAATTGTAGCATATGGTTTTGAACCATATCGCGTAGAGCACCAGTGCTTTCATAATATTCTGTACGGCCCTCTAACCCTAAAGATTCAGCAACGGTTATTTGAACATGATCAATATAATTGGAGTTCCATAGCGGTTCATAAAGTGTATTAACAAACCGCAATGCCATTAAATTTTGAACAGTTTCCTTCCCAAGATAATGATCAATACGAAAGATCTGCTCTTCATTAAAGGCACTTGCAAATACATCATTAAGTGAAACCGCTGTTTTTACATCGCAACCAATTGGTTTTTCAATGATAATCCGTGTTTGTGGTGTCACCAAATCATTTTTTTCCAACTTCATCGCAATATCAGCAAAAAGTGACGAACCAACAGCCAAATAAAAAGCTCGAATATCCGCTGAATCTTGTGACAGAAGGAGGGCTAAATCCTCCCACCCGCGATTTGAGGTCACATCAACAGAAACGTAAGTTAAACGTGCAAGAAAACGATTGAGTTCTGTTGAATTGAGATCTTTTGGATGGATATGTTTTTCTAAAGAAATGCGGACAAAATTTTGATATTCTTCACGACTTAAGGAAGTGCGCGAAACCCCAATAATACGTGTTGGCTCACTGAATTGCCCAGCACACTGACAATGATACAAAGCCGGCAAAAGCTTGCGCAACGCCAGATCACCATTGCCACCAAAAACAATACAATCAAAGGAAGAAACTGGAATAATTTTACGCACCATGAACTTGTTTATTTTTCTATTCGATTATGAAATCCCATATCACTTATAAAAGCTTTCATCATTAAAGCAGACAGATACTAAATAAGCCATTAATTTTCTTCATTTCAAGCAATGTTTCCATTAAAGGCGATCCAATAAAGAAAACCAACGCATTGCTAAAAATATAAGCGGATAACGCAAAACTCTTCCTCCCGGAAAAGATGAAATCTTTAAGTCTTGGAAATAGGAAAAACGTTCATATTTTCCAGTTAACCATTCTGCGTATAATTTTCCCACGAAAGGAGCCAGCATAACGCCATGCCCTGAATAACCACCACAATAAGTCATCCTTGAAAAAATTTGGCGAACATAGGGCATGCGTTCAACTGTGATGGCAACCGTTGCTCCCCACCGATGGCTTAAATTGATAGAATGTAATTGAGGATAAATTTCAACAATTTGCCGTTTTATACGTTCATCTAAATTTAGAGGATGCTTATTATCATAACTTTCTACACCACCAAATAAGAGACGATTATCAATGCTTTTGCGAAAATAGCGAACCATAAAACGGGAATCATCAACCGATTCCCCCCCTATAAGAATTGAACTATGCTTTGGTAATGGGTCCGTTGCTCCAATATAAGAGCGAATAGAAACAATATTTTTTTCAATAAAACGCTCCAGACCAAGTTTATACCCATTTGTTGCAAGTAAAACATGCTCTGCTGTTACACTACCTTTTTCTGTTATTACTTTCCAATGTGCTCCCTTGCGCCTTACGGTCGTTACTTGTGACTTCTCATAAAGCTTAGCACCAGCATCTTGTGCTCTTTTTGCCAACCCAATAATCAATTTTAAGGGATTTATATGACCGGTATCCGCATCATAAATACCACCACAATAAAAAGTTGATCCAAGTCGCTCAAATGTTTCAGCCTTATCCATAAAAGTAAGCGCGTGATAGCCATAACGCTGCATCGCCTCAATATGCTGTTGATAAGAGAGAAGCTCACGCCTTTTATGAGTTACAGAAAGCTGTCCTCCTATCAAATCACAAGGACAATTAGGCATTGCGCATAAAGCTAAAATATCTCTTTTAGCTTCTTCTGCTAAATCAAATAGAGCCTTACTTCGCTCAAAACCATACTTTTTTTCTAATGTTTCTACCCATTGCCGTTGCCCTGTTCCCAGCTGTCCACCATTGCGCCCTGAAGCACCATCACCAAAACGTGATGCTTCAAATAAAACAACATCTACTCCAGCCTTGGCTAAATGATAAGCAGCCGAAAGACCCGTAAATCCGCCTCCAATAATGACCACATCACACTGTCTGTTTTCACAAAAAGAAGGATAAGAGGGACGTTCTCTTAAAGCATCTTCATACCAAGAAATTCCTGGAGAAATTGAATTATAATCAATCATCGTCATAAAATTTAAACATTCAGCAGGAGATATTCACGCTCCCACGGACTGATTACTTCCATAAAAGTTTCAAACTCTTGTCGTTTGATTGCAGCATAAGTACTGACAAACACATCCCCTAAAATAGCACGTATCACTGTATCTTGTTCAAACAAATTGACTGCCTCAATGAGCCCACGCGGTAACTCAATATTATCAGCGTTTACATTATTTATCGCTGGCTCATCCGGCTCAATTTTTTGTTGCAAACCAATAAGACCACACGCTAAAGAAGCCGCAAGGGCTAAATAAGGATTCGCATCTGATGAAGGAAGCCTATTCTCAACACGTCGCGCTTGAGGAGCAGAACGGGGAACTCGAAAAGCTGTAGTACGATTATCATATCCCCACCGCAAATTAACAGGAGCCGAATTATCAGGGACAAGACGTCGATAAGAATTCACATAAGGCGCAAGCATCACAAGTACGCCTGGCATATGTTTTTGCAATCCACCAATAAAATGGCGAAAACAGATACTTTCTTCACCATTTTCCTGTGTAAAAATATTCATACCGGTTTTCTTATCAACAACCGATTGGTGAATATGCATAGCAGAACCCGGCTGCCCTTGAATGGGTTTTGCCATAAAAGTTGCATACATATTATGTTTTAGTGCTGCTTCACGAATTGTTCGTTTAAACATAAAAACTTGATCCGCTAATTCAATAGGATCACCATGACGTAAATTGATTTCAAACTGTCCTGCTCCTTCTTCATGAATGAGGGTATCAATTTCCAATCCTTGTGCCTCTGAAAATTGATAAATATCATCAATCAAATCATCGAATTCATTAACACCAGCAATGGAATACCCCTGTCCACCACCAATTGAACGCCCAGAACGACCAACCGGTGGAACTAACGGATAATCAGGATCGGGATTTTTTTGTACCAAATAAAACTCAATTTCTGGTGCCACAACAGGGCTTAAACCCATTTTTGTGTAAAAATGAACCACCGTTCGTAAAACATTGCGTGGTGTATAATCCACAACCTGACCATTTTGATACACAAGATCACAAATCACCTGTGCCGTAGGAGCATCTTCCCATGGCACAATGCTTAACGTAGAAAGATCAGGCTCAAGGCGTAAATCACCATCTGCTTTAGGATATTCAAAACCATGACCATCTTCAGGATAATCCCCTGAAATTGTTGCCATAAAAACTGCTGAAGGCAATGCCAATGATGTTTCCGATGTAAATTTTTTAGAAAGCATCATCTTGCCCCGTGGTACCCCTGCTTGATCAGGCGTAATACATTCAATATCCTCTACCTTACGAAAAGCAAGCCATTGTGAAACTTGTTCCCAATTGCGCACACCACGTAAACTTTTGAGAAAACGAGAGACAGGTTTAAAATTCTTACTTTTCGTTTGTTTACCATTTTTTACAGCCATAACATACCAACTTTAAAAACAATCAAGTCCTATTCTTATTGTATCAGCCCATGCATAAACGACACGAAAAAAATTTATCAACTGATATTTTTGAAGAATACTATAAGATCTATCAAGGTAAAAGAACTTTACGCTCAAAAAGCTATCCTATCACCATAGTGAAAAAATTGATATTGCACCCGATACATCGATGCGAACCTTCTCCTTATATAAAACAGCGAGAAATACCATATTGTACGTAACCTAATTCCGATTCAAATAATCATATATAAGCAAACATTGACGAGAATAATAAAGGCGAGATATTTAATTTCCTTTTGGTTGTAGCAATGCTTCATATTAAAAGAAAAGAAACTTTTCTTTTAATATGAAGCAAGTTTTGTAACTCTATTGTTATCCACATAGAAGTAAACACCCTAGGATGGTGAGTAACCTTTACAGCTAGTGCTTACAAACACTCACCCCGCCATAATATGCGTAAATGTATTTTCAGGATAAGTCATACGCCCAGCATTTCCGACATGAAACTTAACCATCGTCTGCATAACAGAGCTATCAACCTTGTTCTGAGTGGATGGTACAGACTCTGCACTTATATCAATTCCCACCGCTTGACATTGCACTTCGCACACAATATTTAGAGCTGAGAATCCAGTAGAGCATACCAAATCCAATAGATAGGATTTTTTGCTAATTGCGCCATGCGTGATCCAACATTTGATAGTCTCCAGCCCACTAGGAGGTGTGTTATTTATATCTAAAAAGCCAAAAAATCAGGATATGAGAACACAATAATATCAATTTCCTTTTAACTAACGTCCTTTATCGTCGATCTTCCACCATCGTAAAATCTATTTTGTATCAGTTGCTTTCACATACTTTGACTTATGATCTCGTGATACTGGGCAGACTAAGTACACATCCCCAGAGCCCAGATTATAATTAAGTTCGTACCATTCTGCTCTTTTATAGAGCTAATATTTGAAAATAAATAACCATAATCTTTAGATATAATACGCCTAGGTTCAATAATTACCGTAAGCTTATGTAAATCACAACCCAATTGTGATAATGCCTCATAAATTTTACGAGGGTATTCGTCATTGACCGTCACGGCATCGCAAAACGCTGTGGAAGTCGGATATCCTCCGCCTAGACTGATAAAACTTTTTTGATCCTTCAATGCGTAAATATCCTTTCCAGCCTTAGTTAAGGTGGATACTATTAACTCAGTCGAATTCAAATTAGAGCCCACATGCAAAGGCACCCCATTAAGCCTAATCCTATTGGATTCTAGCAAAGATAATGCGGCACGTAACTTCGCCGCAGTCATACCAAAACACGATCTATCCCCGTTTGCCAGTACATGGCACAATCTCAATGAGATTTTAGGTAATATATCAAAATGGCGTGCAAGAGTGATGATGTCATGTAATTCGATAATATTATCACACTGGATATTTATATGTTTTCTAATAGGATAATTCTATCTCTTCTCGAAGTTTTACAGGGATATAAAAAATGTATCTCTACCTTTAAAACCATCTTTTTGCGCTAATGATATTTCATAACCAGACGCAAATTCCAAGTCCTAACAACATAACAATGATGCCCCGCACATCCATTAAAATACCCTGCTTTTTCTCGCTCTAGGCATTCATAGCCGGACCACGTAAAACAGGATACCAATTACAATATCAGACCATACGGCTGAAAGAGAAAGTTTTTTTATATTTTTATCTTTACATTGCCTCTTAAACAAGCTGGCCTGTTCATATAACTTCTACAAAAGGAGGATTCATTATGTTCCGTGAAAATCTTTGGTAATACACTCGGGTGATTGGGTCACCAGTCGCCCGTCAATAATATAGTGCGAGTTAAGAAATTGGGGGAGGTAAGCTATGCAACTCGTGGATCATCCTTTTGTGAAGTTCGATCAACTCAAGCCGATTTACAACTTCACATATCCGTTATTTCGCACTATTTCAAATGAATTTTACGATTACCTAGACTTTAATAAACTAGCGCACAGTAAGCAGATTCCACAAGCGCGTACCATTTCTCTTTATTTGCATATTCCCTTTTGCGAAACCATCTGTTCCTTCTGTCCCTTTCAGAAAGGGGCCTACAAGCACGTTAAACAAATCGAATCTTATATTTCAGCGCTTACCACAGAGATCAGAAACAAAGGAAATTTCATTCGCTCGCTTAGAGGGCCCATCCGCAGCATCTATATAGGGGGTGGCACACCGTCGCTTTTGTCCGCAGATAATATCCGACACATCGGAAAAGTATTGCATGCCGAATTTGAGCTCTCTTCCTTAGCCGAATTTACACTGGAAAGCGAACCGAAGAGCGTCACACGTGATAAACTTTATGCTGCCCGTGAGATCGGCGTTAACCGGATCAGCTTCGGTATACAGAGTTTCATTGAGCGTTTCCGATCATTGTTTAACCTCACCTCAACACGTGAACAAATCAACAATACCGTGGCTTGGTCACAAGAGATAATTGGACATGTCGGTTTCGACCTACTATATGGCATACACAGCCAGCAAGCCGAAGAACTATTATACGATTTGAAGCAAGCCAGCGAGCTTCACCCTGAAACCATCAACCTCTATGCAATTAACAATCTGGCTATCACGTCGCAACTGCATAAGTCTTACGCACAAAAAGGGCTAAAGCCATCCAGCCTACAGCATCGACAGATGCTTCGCTTATTTAGCGACATCGTTATGCGCAGCTGCGGCTATGCGCCGTGTAATGGGCATTCCTATATCAAAATTGCCAACAACACTCCTCTAACGCTCGCTAAAACGAGTTCAGCTAATTATTTCCGCTATCACAAATATTTGCATGGTTATCATGACGATTATGTGGTTGGCTTCGGGGCGTCAGCAATGTCGATTCTCGGCTCACTCGTCACACGAGCCAATCCCAGTCGAAGCGGATACATTACCGACATACAACTTAAAGGCAAATCCAAAGTATACTACAATTGGGTATCAGCAGAGCAACAAGCCTCCAAGGCTTCGTGTATGAGGCTACCTTATAACGGTTATGCCAAAAAAGAAAGAATTGACTGGACCGCACTCCCCTCTTTCGTTTACAATAACCTACAACAGCTCATAGGTGCAGGTCTCATCGCAGAAAGTGATAACGATCTCCAGCTGACTCAGCGTGGTTGGCAATGGTATTCCAACCTTATGTATTTTCTTCTACCTCAGGAAGACAGGAATATCTTGGACGACTATGTCGCAAACATGCTGAATACAACCGCCGTACTTGATGGAACAGTGGAAACCTGTGTGGCATCTTAAGGAGAACAGAATGTTCACGCTTTTTTCCAACAAGAACATACGCTATTTTTGCCTAACCGTTAGTCTGCTCGCCTTACTCAGCGGTGCTTTGCGCACTGCCATCCCGCTATTAGCAAGACAATCTGGATATGGCGTAGTCGGAGTAAGTTGGGCGCAAGGTCTCTTCTCATTAGCGTGGCCAATTTTCGGCATCCTTGCAGGCGTTTTACTTGATCGCTGCGACAAAATAAAACTTGCCACCTCAGCTCTCTTCATCTTCATGCTACTGCATATTGTACTGTTCATACTGCTCATGATACAGATTACTCCAGCCGAACAAATTTTCTTCTATGCAACCATTGCTGGATTCATCGTCGTTTCTGCCGAAGCTTATATAATGACGATTCCACCACTTATCATGGAGGGAGAGCGATTGATGACCTTCTACTCAATTGTCTTGTTTTTAGATTTCGGGGTCTCCTATTTTCTTGCCCCTGTCATAACAAGCAGCATTTTAGCGCATAGCACACTGCTATTTCTCGGCCTGTTAATCGTGCTTTTTATCACATTGATTTTTACCGCTCGCCGTGCTGTTCCGACATCGCCAACACCTGATAAAGAAAACATCACTTTCCGTTATATCATTGCCGGCTTTCATTTCATTTTTTCAAATCGGCATCTTACCTCCCTTACATTACTCACATTCTTTCTATCGGTGGTATTTGGAGCATTCCTAACCTCGTTCATCTTCTTCGTTACCGACGGTCGGTATCTGGGCCTACATAGCAGCCAATATGGCGTGATGTTTGCAGCCTACGCGCTTGGAACAATGGCAGGTGCCCTATTTGCACCGCGTATACGTTATGCACCGGTGCGCCTAGCTGTTCTCACTGACGGTTTAGGAACGGTTGTCTTACTGCTGGTTCCAGCCTTTTCAAAAAGTGCTGTCGTCGTATGGGGCGTCACCTTTATCGCTGGCGTTGGAGCAAGCTTATGGTTTATTGGTGTTACCGCCTTCAGGCAGCGCCTCACACCAAAGCAACTTCTCGGGCGAGCTAATTCTGCTTTTCGAGTGATAGGCTATGCTGGAACGCCGGTCGGAAGCTTTTTGGTCGGCGTCCTTGGTTCTTTTATATCATTGCAGTTTGCTGCCACCTTTATCGCTGGGCTCCTATTGGTGGCTATCGCGATAACGCTTCCTTTTCTTTGGCAGGCTGATCATATAAACACACCCAATCCTGCCACGAGGTAACAGCTGCTTTTTAAAAAAGACACGGTCAAAAAAGGCACACATACCCTATTACGCAATCGATTGATCTGTTCTTTGGACGAGAAAATTATCACCATAGTGGCTGATAGAGCCAGCGGCACTATAGAAGCAGCCAAACAAGCGCTAAAGACAAAACAGCCCCTTTACGTTGCATTGGGCGATGATCCAACGCCTATATGAAAGATGCAGAGAGCTTATAGCGTACGAAGTGCAATTCTTAACCAAAAACTCCGCCCTAGCAATACCCACTTATACTCCAGTTAATCCGTTACCCGCTGGACATCAAATGCCTCACCCCTTTACTGCTCCTCAAAATACATTTTGCTGCACTTACGCGCCGTATTCTTCCTTTGTAATCAAAAGAGCAGCCCTCCTTTCCTAGTTTAGGATCTTTGCCTACACAACGCAGCAACAGATGCGACCATATATGCAATCACGCCTTAGGGCCTGCATAGTAGAAAGCTTAGTTCGAGAGATTCATAAAGCCTATATCCCAATAAATTTTCCACCCAATCCACCTTTTAAAAGGGCGGCTTTATATAAACCGTTAGAGCAAGCTATGAAATCCTTAGGTGTATTAGAAATAATTGGCGGTTTTACCTCAGACCAATGTTGATTGACTTTTACTCGTGCATATACGCAAGCGGTGCTACTCTTTTCTCAGATAGAAAGGACATAACCGTTACCATCTGACCTATTATTGTTTGAAAATAAAGAAAAAGTATCAGTGTGACTAATGATATTGAAGAGCTATCTCATTATGTGGCTGTACTTAATTACGGCATTGGGAAGCTAGTCACGTAATCACCCCCTTCTGCGCGCGCCTTCTGCATGATATTCATAAGATTTTATTACGCGGTAAACGCAGTACGTCCAAAAGCCTTAGCGAATTTCGCAAAGCACAAAATTAGCTTGGCGGTACGCAACTAAAGACAGCGTCATTCGTGCCGCCCACTCTTACCACAGCCCCACTCTCTCTACCACCATCCCCGCTTAGAATCGCGCCAACTCATCACCGGTGCCTCGTTAAACACCACACCAGTCTCAAGAGCGGTAAAATGCGCCTTGCCGCATTTAATCTTCAGCATTTCTTTAAGGCGCAAATCAAACTCGCTATTCGTTCCTTTTGTTTCCAGTACAAAATAAAGCTTTTGTGCGCCATCTCACTCTAAAAAAACATCCAATCAGGCGTATAAGAACCAATGGGAGTGGCTATTTTAAAACTTCTTGGCAGTTTAAAAAACAATCTTACATCAGAGTCATTATCGAGATTTTGCGCAAACTCTTTCTAAATACGGCTCTCACAAATCTCATGATCATAAACACTTTTCTTATTGACCACCGTCAGCTCTATGATCGCCTTTTCCGACCTAATTTTACAGATGTAGAATCCATCTTATTATGATGCGCACATCCAGAGATTATTTTATCCTCTGCATTAGAACCAAAAACATGAACAATACGCAGAGGCTTCGGTAAGAAGGCCAACCGCTCAATCTCAATCTACACAAAAATACATGTGCAGGCGAATGCCCTCCATAATATGCAATATTTCAAGCCCGTCCATAGTGGTACCCTTTTTAAAAATTGTGTCTATGGCTTATAATAATCTCCAAAATATACATTTAGCCCTTGTCTGAAATAGCTCAATTTTGGATTGATGAGAATAAAAACGCGCTGCGATAATCACGTTGTTCAGCCCTCATGACCGGCAAAAGGGCGCCAATATTCCTGTACTACCAACGACTAACTAACGGTATTTCTTATCATTTTTGATCATATCCTCCACCCTTATTATTTTAAAATTTATACATTTCATCAACAAGATGTGCGCAGCGAGCCCGTACATCTTCGCTGTTCAATCTCCATGTACGGCCTGCATTCTCAGACACAAAATCATCTTTAGCCGAAGCAACTTGATATTGCAGAGCTTGTCTATAAAGCGTATGCACAACTGGTACCAAATATTTACATGACAGTAGCGCATTTTTTGCTGTACTGCCATGAGAGAGAAGACCAACAACTTTATCCCAAAAAGCATCACAATCTAAATTATCAAAAGCGTTCTTCAAAGTCTCTGAATAAGACCTGTGATAAACAGGGCTTGCAAGAATAACATCGTCAGCGTCTGCGATTGTTTTGACAAATGTATACACTTTAGCATCGCAATGGTAATAACTTATAAAAACAATAACTTTTTTAAATGACTCCTCAACGGCGTATGAATATAAGCACGTTTTTTCTCGTCATTTTTTAAGGTATTAAACTCTTCCAATCTACCGAACTTACTCTTAAATTGTAGCCGAATGATTTTAATAAACCTATATTATTTTAAAAACTCAATAAATAATATTGAGACTACAATCAAAGACACTTCTTTTCAATATTAAGCAAGTTTTGTAACCTATATTGTTATCTCCATAGAAGTAAAACAGCCTCTATGGACGATGAGTAGCTAAGCCTTCACAGCTAGTGCTTTACAAGCGCTTTTATAACACTCACTCTGCCCCAAACATAGGATTGCATTTTATTAAATAACCCACGCGCATATAATTAAAGATAGAAACGATTAAGCTTGCACCAATCATGCCAAACCAATAGCCAATAAAGCCATATTCAAAAAAATGCGCCATTAGCGCTCCCCCAAATAGGCCTAACCCCCAATAACTTATTGCTACAACAATTGTTGACCAAAACGTATCAAGCAAGCCCACAAGTATGCCATTGAGCATAGCACCTAAAGTGCCAAAAGCAAAAGACAATAAAATGAACGGAAGCAATTTCCAAGAGAAAACAACAACGCGTTCTGAAGAAATATTAAAGATGGTTGTAAGGATGAATCCATAAGAGAGATAAACAATCCCTGATAAAAACAAGACATAAGTTACAGCAAAAACAGTGACATTCATACGCAATTGTTTTAGAGCCATATTATTCCTATCTGCTCTATACCACGCTGCTATTGTTGCGGCTGCGCTGGAAATCCCCAAAGCCACCACAGAAATAAGCATATCGAGACGCATCCCTATCGTATGTGCGGCCAAAGATTCGACCCCATAAGCCGTAATCATGAATGCAATGAACGAAGGAAAGCCCTCCGCAATAAGAATACGTATACCAATGGGTAGCCCTACTCGCAGCAATTTTATTATTCGTGAAATCTCTAACTTTTGTCTCAAATAATTAAAGCGAAAAGAATGAAAAGCAGAATTGCGGGACAAAATTATTGCTGCTGCAATAACAATTAAAATACGGATCAAACTGCTCGCAATTCCTGCACCAAAGACACCTAATCCGCTTATAGAACCTATACCAAAAATAAGCGGCCAAGAGATAAGAAAATTCACAAGGATAGCCGCAAGCATAACCCAGGTTAACGGCTTTGGATTACCAATTGCTGACAGTAATCCCCGGCTATTCACATAAAGATAAAAAAACACCACCCCTATAGCAGCACCACTATTATATTCCTGCGCTATATTGGCAATTGTCCCATCTTGGCCGAGAAAACACAAAATATTCCTCGTGTTGAGTAAAATGATCGCACTCATCATTCCAATCAAAAGGGAAAGCCATATTCCTTGATCAAACCATGCCTTCAATGCATATCTATCTTGTCTACGAAAACTTTCCGCAAGTTTTGGTGCAACCGCGGTAATAATACCTAGCCCAAACAACATAACAAAACTAAATATACTCAGAGCTAACATTGTACCACTCAAGGCTTGCACGCCTAAATGCGCTACAAGCGCTGCATCTGTGAAGGAAATCATCATCTGAGAGATAAACCCAACAGCCAGAGGCATGCCAAGAGAGAGCAATTGCTTCATCACAACAAACATTGTGAAATACCCTTCCATATTGAAGGGCATATTAAGCTCGGATCTTTTAAACAAAACACATTGATTTTTTCCGTAAAGTCTTTCCATCGCAAGTCTTGTGTAAAGGATGCATAATGAGAACGCATTAAGGTAAGAGGAGATGCCCAGTTCTTAAAAGAGAAGTGCAATGCGCCTTTATTGGTTTTCTGTACTTTATGCCATGCGTTTTTTTTGTACAATATTATGCCCCCAAGCAACTACAGTCATTGATAAAAGATCCTCAGTGAGCCGTTTGTTCGTCTTGTATATCCATTTTCAGTATTTTCAATAAAATTTTTTGGTACGGTTGGTGGGATTTGAACCTACGACCTCTGGTGCCACAAACCAGCGCTCTAACCAACTGAGCTACAACCGCATAAAAAGAAAATGTATCATAACTGTTCACGATTTCGTAAACATTTATTCTTATGCTTATGTGACATAAGGAAAATCAACAAAGTTTGCAAGCCCCTTTAAAAAAATCTCGCAATTTTTTGTGAAGAAAAAAGCGTTTTTTACAAAGGAAATTTTGCCCAATGCTCAAGACTATGATCACGATAGCCTTTTATGTTATCAACGCCATCTTGTTGCATCATCTGCAAAATCTCTTGCAGAATAGTTATGACAAGATCTGGACCTTCATAAACCATCCCACTGTATAATTGAATCAAATCTGCACCAGCTTTTACTTTTTCCAAAGCAGTCTGTGCATCCTTTACACCGCCAACGCCAATGATTGCAATCTCCTTCCCTAATTTTTGACGCATTTTTGCAAGCATAATAGTAGAACGCTCAAAGAGTGGACGTCCAGAAAGCCCACCCTCTTCATTACGGAAGTGACTATTACTAAGACCTTGGCGTGAAAGAGTTGTGTTAGAAACAATCAGCCCATTAAAATCAGAAAGTTTTATTTCTTCAGCAACATCATCTAATTCTTTCTCTGATAAATCGGGAGCAATTTTTAAAAAAATGGGAATGGAGAATCCGTGCTTGTTCTCTTGCTCATTTCGCTCTTGCGAAATTGCACTCAACAAAAGATGCAAACTGTCACGGGCCTGTAAATCACGTAAACCTGGTGTATTAGGAGAAGAAATATTAACCGTAAAATAATCAGCAACATCATAAAAATGAGCAATACCAACAGTATAATCATCAATCTTATCGACCGTATCCTTATTGGCTCCAATGTTGACTCCTATAACACCAGTTTTTTTACACGCACGCAATCTATTGTAAACAACTTGATGTCCATCATTATTAAAGCCCATTCTATTAATAATCGCTTCATCTTCTTTTAAACGAAAAAGCCGTGGTTTAGGATTTCCAATCTGAGAGTTTGGTGTCACTGTCCCAATTTCAGTAAAACCAAATCCTAACCGAAAAATACCATCTACAACCTCTGCATTTTTATCAAACCCCGCTGCAAGACCAATAAAATTTTCAAACTCAAGACCAGCAACAGTTACACACAATCGTTTATCGACAACCTTTTGACAACCATTTAATCCACTTTTCAGCCCAAGAATCGCTAAACCGTGTGCTTGCTCTGGATCCAACATAAATAAGGCAGAACGGCCAATACAACGAAAAAAACTCATCAATTCTTCTCCACAACATAAAAATGATCCATCGCACCTCACCTCTACCTTTTAACACAAAAGATTTCCAATCAAAGCAAGCATATTATCCAAATAATATTCCCCTTCTAGAAGAAAACTCATCACATAATAGTTATACATGTTTATATTGGTTATATTATGTAAAGAACTTTTTATTCTTAAAAAATGTTTCTCTTTTTCGACATTTTTTAAAGATTAAAATATGAATCCTAATCTTATAAAATTCAGCATGAATTGAAACATCAATGGCCCTTACCATAGTCATGGTTTTATGACGTCTTATGCAGGCACGCTCATAATTTTCTTAAAAATGCAGGCAAATTATCTCTATTCCCAAAGTTCCTTTGTGTAATATTGTTTTCAATAGAAACAAAGCTTGTTCTATAAAGCTATTTTTTCCTAGCATTTATAGGATACATGGTTCATAAAATCATCTAAATTCATACTATTGTTGCACTATTTATGAGCAACAGATTGTTCAATCAATTTGTACTCTATTGATAATCTGCGTTGTTTTCTTTACCATTTCTGATGTATTAAATACAATTTTGCATCTATTAAGTGCTCTGCCTAACATATATTTTAAGTAATGACAGTTGATTATTGAACTCAAACATTATACCAACGACTTCCAAACCAAAATGATCTTGCAAACCCTAGAGCTCTGCTATTTATAAACTGATACAATCTTCCAGCAGATGAAATGTGTTTCTTCCATCCGAATTATCGCCATTTTAGCTCATGTAACCCAATACAAATAGCTTTTAGATAAGCCATAATGCCCTCCTAATTGCTATTATCGCTTACTAAATTAAGAGGAATTAAATTATAAGTTTTACTCCTGTCTCATCTATCTATTTCTTCTATCAGTGCTGAAATATATTTTTTATTCCTAAATTCTCTTTTTATGACAAAATGTTATGCTAATATATGCACTTCATTTGAAAAGCTTTCTGATAGCTCAACTTTCAACACTACTCATTTTGTAGTATTGTGTAAAAATCTCTCTTTTTAATGTTATCATAAAGATCTTGAGGAAATTATATAAATTAAGCTACAGTTTTCTACTTTCTGTTGAAAAAGCAGATATAGTTTTTATCAAAAAAGCTTTTTTCTAGGAAATATTCTATGTACATTCAAATAGAGCCCTAAAGCTCTTTATTAAACCTTATAAAGTTCTTTGAAAATAATATTAATATCGTAATATAATCCTAAAAATAAAATCTGCCCTTTCCTTTTTCATCAAAAGCGGTAAGTAAATTACCGTATATCGCTTATATAAAGGGGAAAACGCAATGCTTAAAGAATTCAAAGAATTTGCCCTAAAAGGTAATATGATTGATCTTGCTATCGGTGTGATTATAGGGGGTGCTTTTGGTAGCTTGGTCAACTCAATTGTCAATGATATTTTTATGCCAATCATTGGGCTGATTACAGGTGGGATTGATTTTTCTAATATGTTTATTCAACTTGCTGGCGAAAAACAAGCAACATTGAGTGCCGCCAAAGCAGCTGGAGCAACCATTAGCTATGGACACTTTATTACTTTACTTATCAATTTTCTCATTATTGCTTGGGTTCTTTTTTTATTCGTTAAGGCTATGAATAAAATTCGTAGAAAAGAAGAAGAAAGCCCCAAAAAAACGTCTTCAGAAGAACAACTTTTAACAGAAATTAGAGATCTTTTGGCTAAGAAAAAATAATTTTATGCAAGATTTACATCATGGAACACGAGGAAAAAACATTTCCACAGTTGTTCCATGATTGGGTTTTGAGAACAGTAAAAATTGTCCCCCTCTTTCTTCCACCATTGCTTTACACATTGGGAGGCCTAAACCTGTTCCCATAAAAGCGCTATCACCAGATCGTCCATCTTTGCGCTCTACTTGACCATAAGGTTGCAGTGCCTGTATAATCTCTTCTTCGTTCATCCCTATACCATTATCACTCACTGAAATTTTTACACGTTCTTTTCTATAAGAAACGTGAACAATAATCTGTCCACCCAAAGGTGTAAAACGAATAGCATTGGAAAGAAGATTCCATATAATCTGGCGAAACACTTGTTGTGATACAGGAATAAATGGAACGTGGGGTGGAGCAACAATACGCATGATAATGCCGTTCTGATTGGCTTGAGTTTCAAGAAAAGCTATCGTCGCACGTAAACAAGATATTACATCAAATGTTTCAGAAATAAGGGAAGAATCAATCTGGTTATCGGAACCAGAATAATTTATCTTCGAGCACTCTAGTAATTGATTAATCAGCAATAATATATGTTTTCCAGAGGAAATAATATCGCGTAAATATCCATGATAGCGCTCATTTTCTATCGAACCAAAACGGCCTTCTCTCATAATTTCTGCAAAACCAATAAGAGCATTCAAAGGTGTTCGTATTTCATGAACAACTCCAACGATTTTATCCTCTTCTGCTTTTTTTTCTCCTGATGGAACTGTTTGTGTCCTATCACGCAACATAACAGCATAATTGCCTTGCTTTGCCAAAAATACAATCGTTATCAAAACGGTTATATTTTTATGATTTTTTGTCATTAAATCAGCGGTTTCACTGCGATTTAAAACCTGATTTTTTCCCTCCATACGGATTGATTTAAAATACTTTTCAACCAAAAGTCGGCTTTGCAAAGTAAATAATGAAGAGAATGGTTGTCCTCGTAGTTCATTTATTTCATAACCCATTAATGCTAAGGCTGCCCTACTCGCTGATTGAACAAAGCCCTCTTCATCCAACCATAAAACACCATTTGTTGCTGTATCCAACAATGATAAAACTGCAGCGGGCTCTTTTACGAGAGCTTGTTCTATAGCATTTACCGGCAATGTTTGTGCATATGGTAACTGAATAGCTGTTTCTTCAACTAAATTTTCTTCTTTTACCGATGAATTCAATTCATCACGCAATTGCTCTGCAATTTCACGAAAAGCTGAGCGTTCTATCTCCGTAAGACATGGCATTTCTGTTTCTAGCTTTTCATTTCTTTTTTCTTGGACTTTTTTTTGTATTTTTAAAACACCAAAGCCACGAAACCCCTTAAGCTGCTTTTTAACATCAAAAATTGGCAAAGCTGACAATTCAACATCAAGCCATTGTAAGCAACCATCAACAGGCCATTGAACAATCTCTTTACTCCAAGGCATAGCCGCTTCAATAAAACGACTGAGAACCAGATATCGATCATCATTAAATTGATGAGCAAGCTCATGAAAACTACACCCTAAAATAGAAGAAGAGAGAGGACCAACAACTTCAGCTAGCTCTTTTGAGACTTCACAAAACAAACCATTGTGATCGATTTCCCACGTAAAAGGCCGTGGCAAAAGCTCTGGTGTAAAACGAAAAGCTTCTTGCTGACATTTTAATTCATTTGTATTTAACTTTAACTCATCTGCTTTTAATGGCATAACTAAAACTAAAAAGTGTTGAATTTACTCTCAAATGAATAATGCTAATTTGTTTACAATTATCTATTCTGGTTAAAATAACTTGATATCTCATATCAATTGTCTGTAGCAAAATTTTGACTGTTTCATCAACAAAACAAGAATAAAAAGAAGCTTCCAGCTCTTGTTGCTTATTCACCCATTATTGTAATAAATCTTGTTACAATAATGGTAACATATCCCTCGCATAAATAGTACTCAAAAAGAATACACTTATTTTACGCATTCATGCGCCTGTTTTGAAAAGATATCTCTCAAGATCCGCAAGCTTATTTTACGACAGTATCCGTAAATGGTGTAATGTAAAGGTCCCTATAGAGGATATCAAGGCATTGTGCACTACCATTTTTATGCTTATAAAAGAGCTTGTTAGCACCATCATTATACTAATTTCAGCCCCTAATGTTACCAATAGTTCTCGGCATTTGAAGGCGTTCATAAGAAGCCTTTTTATTTTTTAACTTTTTTACTCGTACATTATTATGATACGCAAGAAAATGGTTTTAATTGTTTCAACAGAAACAGATTTGAAATGAGAAAATCTTACAATGTTTGAGACTTTTATTCACTGTGAATAATGATAAATTACTATAAATCAATATACTGCATTATAAAAATCTCTTTTTCAAATAAAGCTTCTCGTAAGAACATCTTTCTTGAGCCAATAATATCAAATGATAATAAATTCAGCGTGACGCTTTAAAGTATCCTATGCAACAGAACTTGCATATTGGGCATTTTTCTTATGATGCTCTCAATAATCTCCCAAAGATCTTTCTTTCATTAGAATCGCTACAAAAGAAAAAACAAAAAATATGCCACCGCACTATTTTATTAAAAAATTTCTCTGTAAAAAAGAGAACACAAATCATCTGTCCTCATATAAAGATTTGTTTAATTTCTTTATATTCCAGATCATTTAGAAATGTTAAAAATATCTCATAATCTCCTTTGATATCAGCTTGTTTACCTTATCAGAAGTCTTAATACAAAAGATCGCTTTTTCTTTATTACTCTCCATTTAAATTTTTAATATTATATAAAAAATAAAACAAGCACATTTAAATAATGACTGTTAAATAATGACTGTCAGATATTTAAAAAATTGCATATTTTTAAATGTGTTTGTTTATTTTCCTTCATTGAGTAGAATTTCACGTTTTCCAACATGATTAGCGGCTCCAACAATGCCTTTTTCTTCCATCCGCTCGACGAGAGAAGCTGCTTTATTATAGCCGATTGAAAGTCGGCGCTGAATATAAGATGTTGAACATTTTTTATCACGCATAACAATTTTTACAGCTTGGTTATAAAGTTCCTCACCCTCTTCATCAAAATTTTCTTCCTCAGAATTTCCAGCAGCTGAATCAGCAGAAGTATCCTCTTTGTTATCGTCTTCATTATCTGTTACCGTTGCTAAATAATCAGGTTTACCTTGCATTTTTAGATGTGCAACGATGGATTCAACTTCTTCATCAGAAACAAAAGGTCCATGAACGCGCACAATGCGTCCACCACCAGCCATATGAAGCATATCCCCCTGACCTAAAAGCGTTTCAGCACCTTGTTCACCCAAGATCGTACGACTATCAATTTTTGATGTTACTTGAAAAGAAATGCGGGTAGGAAAGTTCGCTTTAATTGTACCTGTGATAACATCAACAGAAGGACGTTGCGTTGCCATAATAAGATGAATACCTGCCGCACGCGCCATTTGCGCTAAGCGCTGAATGGCATTCTCTATCTCTTTCCCTGCCACCATCATAAGATCAGCCATCTCATCAACAATCACAACAATATAAGGAAGCTGCGTGAGATCCATGGCTTCTTCATGATAAAGCATTTCCCCTGTTTCCTTATCAAAACCCGACTGAACAGTACACATGATCGTTTCGCCTTTTTGAGCGGCAAGTGCAACGCGTGCATTAAAACCATCAATATTACGCACACCCAACTTAGCCATTTTGCGATAACGCTCTTCCATTTCACGAACCGCCCATTTTAAAGCTGTTACTGCTTTTTTGGGATCTGTGACAACGGGTGTTAAAAGATGTGGAATGCCATCATAAACAGAGAGCTCTAACATTTTAGGATCAACCATGATCAAACGACACTGCTTTGGTGTCATACGATAAAGAATCGACAAAATCATTGTATTAATTGCAACAGACTTGCCTGATCCTGTTGTTCCTGCAACCAATAAATGAGGCATTTTTGCTAATTCTGCAATGACCGGTTCACCATTAATCCCCTTCCCCAAAGCAAGAGCAAGTTTAAATTCACTTTCACGAAAAGAACGTGTTTGGATTAATTCCCGTAAATAAACGGTTTCACGAACCGCATTGGGTAACTCAATCCCGATAACATTCCGTCCAGGAATTACAGCAACGCGTGTAGAAATAGCAGACATAGAACGCGCAATATCATCAGAAAGATTAATAACGCGTGATGATTTTACACCCGCAGCGGGTTCAAATTCATACATTGTTACCACTGGCCCTGGATGAACATGGATAACTTCACCCTTAATGCCAAAATCTTCCAAAACACTTTCTAAAAGTCCAGCACCACGTTCTAATGTTTCTTGAGGAATCATCGTACCTTCATGAAAAACAGGTTCCTGTAATAAGTTGATCGGAGGAAATTCATAAACATCACAGTCAATAGATTGAATATTTTGCATAAAAGCAGAATCATAATTACCTAATGGCATACGAGTAGATTGCAATGTTTTAGTTTTACTGTTTGCTTGCATCACAGAAAAATCTTTTGAATTCTTTTTGACGGCTTTGTTTATACAATCAACAGTATTATTGGCGACAATATTATTGGTATTTTCAGTCTCTATACTAGCCCCTGCATCACTTAACGCCCCTGTATTACTTAACGTATGAGCAAAATCTTCAACAGAAAGCTTAGAATGACACTCTTTAGTAGTATCATTATTTGTATGCATTAAATCAGAAATTTTCTCAACACCTCGCATCCTTTCCGCTGGAGATTCTGATGTAATTGAATCATAGAGTTGTGGAAAGCGGTATTCAAGAACACGGTAAAGAGCAGTTATTGACTCATCAAAGGCTGTGGGAATATCCGGTGTAATTTCATTTGTCGTGTCAATTGATGTTCCATCCTCTTTTGATATTTGAGTCTCCACATGCTCAAATATCAAAGATTCACACTCAAAAAATGCATCATCAGAAAGATGCAACGCAGGTTTTATTTTTTGTAGCACATTTTCCACTTGTAATTTATGTTCTTGTTTATCCTCCTCAAGTGGAATATTTGCTGACGGCATACGAGTAGTTTGACGTGACAACTGCTTCAAAACCGTTGAATGACAAACTGATGTTTTATTCTCTATTGATTGAGGATTAATGACTTTTTTTGTCGAAAGAATATTTGTTGTTTTCTTGTTACAACGTACAATATCTGTATCTGTAATTTTTTTTTGATCTTGCTTCGTAAAAATTTTAAACTGTTTTGCAAAAACTGGATCTGTTTCTATACGACGACGCAAAATCTCAACTTCTGGGGTTCTCGTGAAACGGACGTTTTTTCCGAGAGCAAATGCCTTTTTCCACACTTCCGGATAAGGAAATATCTCAGTAATCTTAACAGATAAATCTTCTCTTGATGCACCTTCCGTACTATCATCAGAAAAAGAAGACGTAGAAATAGATTTTGTTTTCGAATTATGCATGGCACCCAACAAATTTATAGCAATGAGAAAAATAACCTTTTCAAAAAGAATTCGTAGAAACTATCATACGAAGGTTAATAACCTTTTGCTGATGGTTACTTTTTAATGAAAAAAATAATGCCATAATGCATATTCATAATCTGCCTTTTGCATATTTACGATATAAATTACTCAGTTTATGGTGTCATAGAGCTCGTATTTCATTTGTTTTGAAGAAAACTTCATGATAAAAAAGCTTCAAGAAAATTGTCTATGCCTCTCTTTCTCTCCCTTTTCGTAAGAGAAACTAGTCTCAATAATACAATGAGCATTGCTCTATTGAATTCTCCATGCTCAATTATCACGATATAATCTAATTTCTCGCGTTTTTATAAGATTACCCTTGTTATCCTCGTTTAAAAAGGCTTAGACTAAGACAATCATAATTACATAAATACAAATAGAAAAAAGGGAGTGAATTATGTTTAATAAACGGAAATTTTATATCAATGGTCTATGGGATGAGCCAAGCATTCCTCACGATTTTGACGTCATTAATCCATCAACAGAGGAGGCTTGTGCTGTCATTAGCCTTGGAAGTACAAAAGATGCCGATAAAGCAATTAATGCGGCTAAAGAAGCGTTTCAAAAATGGAAAACAACGTCACCAAATGAGCGTCTTGGATTTGTTGAAAAAATTCTAGAGATCTACGAAAAACGTTCCAAAGACATGGCAAAAACCATTTCAATGGAAATGGGAGCACCGATTGATATGGCGCTTAATGCGCAAACTGCAACCGGAAGTTCCCATATTCGCAATTTTATCGAAGCTTATAAAGAGTTTTCGTTCCAAGAAACTTTAATAAAGGGAAATGAGCAAGCAATCCTTCACTACGATCCTATCGGCGTCGTAGGATTAATTACGCCATGGAATTGGCCCATGAATCAAGTAACTCTTAAAGTTATTCCTGCTCTCTTGGCTGGCTGTACCATGGTGTTAAAGCCCTCTGAAATTGCGCCTCTTTCTGCTATGCTTTTTGCTGAATTTTTAGATGAAGCCGCACTTCCGGCCGGTGTTTTTAATTTAATCAATGGTGATGGTGCGACTGTCGGCTCTTACCTCTCTGCACATCCAGATTTAGAAATGATCAGCTTTACTGGTTCAACTAGAGCAGGAAAAGATATTTCTAAAAATGCCAGCGCTACTTTAAAAAGAGTCTGTCTGGAACTTGGTGGAAAAGGAGCGAATATTATCTTTGCTGATGCCGACTCAGATGCTATTCAACGTGGTGCACGACATTGCTTTTATAATAGTGGACAAAGTTGTAATGCACCGACTCGTATGCTTGTGGAACAGAGCATCTATGACAAAGCCGTGAAAATAGCCAAGGATATTGCAGAAACAACAAAAGTAGGACCAAACTGCCAAGAAGGAAATCATATTGGGCCCGTTGTTTCAAAAAAACAATATGATAAAATTCAAGATCTTATCCAATCGGGAATTGATGAAGGTGCAACTCTTATTGCAGGCGGGACTGGTTTACCAAAAGGAATGGAACGCGGTTATTATGTCCGTCCAACAGTCTTTGCTGATGTAAAACCTCATATGCGTATTTTTAAAGAAGAAATCTTTGGTCCAGTTCTCTCGATTCTTTCTTTTAGTACAGAAGAAGAAGCCGTCGCTTTAGCGAATGAGACTGAGTATGGTCTTACAAACTATATTCAATCGCAAGATCGCAACAAATATCGTCGTATTGCGGCACAAGTACGCTCTGGTATGGTAGAAGTTAATGGACATGGATTACCCAGTGGAAGCTACTTTGGAGGTGTAAAATTTTCTGGGCGCGCTCGTGAAGGAGGACATTGGGGAATTAAAGAATTTCTCGATAGTAAAGCAATTTCGTACTGGTAAAATCTTATTAAAAACTTAATAGGAATCGTATGGTAATACAGAAAATAACGGATGAAGGTGCTCTTGGGCAACGTCTTGATCAGTGGCTCGCAAAACAATATCATGATGTGCTCTCACGTTCGCGTTTGCAAACCCTCATCCGTGAAGGCTGTCTTAAAATTGATGGTCAATTCATAAAGGAACCAAAAACAAAATTAAAACCTAACCAAATAATTGAATTGGAAATGCCGGACCTTCGTGATGCAGAACCTAGCGCTGAAGCCATTGCATTGGACATTCTTTTTGAAGATGATCATATCATTGTTATTAACAAACCAGCTGGTCTTGTTGTTCATCCTGGGAATGGAAATTGGACCGGTACATTGGTTAATGCCCTTATTTACCACTGTGGGAATAGTTTATCTGGTATAGGTGGTGTTAAACGCCCTGGTATTGTCCATCGTCTTGATAAAAATACAAGCGGTGTTATGGTTGTTGCAAAAAATGATCTAGCTCATAAAAGTCTCAGTGCTCAATTTTCTGATCATGGACGTACCTGCGCATTAGATCGACGCTACCATGCCTTGATTTGGGGAACACCTCAGCGCAATGTCTGGACAATTGATGCATCACTTGGCCGTTCGCCCTATAACCGGACAAAGCAAGCTGTCATCCATAACCAAAACCCTTATGCTCGTCATGCTGTTACACATGTTTCTCTGCTTGAAAAATATGGCTCTCATGCAGACTCAACATCTTTTGCTAGCCTTCTGGAATGTCGCTTGGAAACTGGACGCACCCATCAAATCCGTGTTCATATGACTCATATAGGGCATCCACTCATAGGCGATACAGTTTATGGAAACGCTTTTAAAACAAAATCAAACATATTCAACCCCACTATTAGAAATGCAATCGATCAATTCAACCGACATGCACTCCATGCTGCAAGTCTTACTTTTGAACATCCTTCTACCGGTAAAGTTATGTCGTTTTCCGCACCACTGCCTCAAGATATGGCTAAACTTATTGAGCTTTTTAAAAAAATGAATTGAAACTTTTCCCCTTCTCAAGATTTCACAATAAAATATCTTTTTTTGAACAAAATTGAAAAATATGCTAAAGTGAGGTTATGAGGATAGTTAGCTATCTAAAACATAGAATTTGCCTTATCAGGGAATTCAGACAAAAGGAGGGTGCTATATGGCCCATATGAATTTATTATCAGTAATGACAGGTGATGGTGGTTTAAACCGTTACTTGGAAGAAGTGCGTCGTTTTCCAATGCTTGAGCCAAAAGAAGAGTATATGTTAGCTCAGCGTTACCGTGAGCATAATGATCTAAAAGCTGCGCATAGGCTAGTAACCAGCCATTTGCGTCTCGTAGCTAAAATCGCGATGGGATATCGGGGCTACGGACTTCCCATTGGGGAAGTCATTTCAGAAGGCAATGTTGGACTCATGCAAGCTGTTAAACGTTTCGAACCAGAGCGGGGTTTTCGTCTTGCAACCTATGCAATATGGTGGATTAAAGCGTCAATCCAAGAATATGTATTGCGCTCTTGGAGTTTGGTGAAAATGGGGACAACAGCTAATCAAAAGCGCTTGTTTTTCAACCTTCGTAAGTTAAAAAGTAAACTTCAAGCACTTGATAGTGGTGATCTCAATGCAGAACAAGTGAAAGAAATTGCAACCCAGTTGAATGTCACAGAAGATGAAGTTGTATCAATGAATCGTAGGCTTGGTGGTGACACTTCACTCAACGCACCAATTCGAACAAAAGAAGGGGAAAACAGTGAGTTGCAAGATTGGTTGGTGGATGAATCTAACGATCAAGAACAAATTTTAATTGAAAAAAGTGAATTAGAAAATCGCCGTTCCATGCTCATAAATGCCATGGACAATCTCAATGAACGCGAAAAGCGTATATTTAAAGCGCGTCGTTTAAACGATGTACCACTAACCCTAGAAGAACTCTCTGGTGAATTTAATATTAGTCGAGAACGAGTAAGACAAATTGAAATGCGTGCATTTGAAAAAGTGCAAAACTCTATCAAAGATTCTACTTTATCTCAAAGTCAAGTATAAAACCTAGAGTTAAGTATAAAGCCAATGGTTTGCACATTCTTTAAATGTGAAAATGAAAAAAAGCATGCCTTGGCTTTATACTTGTAAATTGGTCTATCGAATTCTTTAAGTTATTGATATGTAAAGATTTAGTGAATGTATGTGGTATATAATTGATAAAGACGGTCGTAGAAAATTCTTCACAGTCGTTTATTTTTTTGCATCTATGTTTTATTTTTTTGACCAAGAACTGTTAACTTATCTTGTTGTGCAAGCCATTGTCCAATAACTTCATTAAAAATAGACTTACCTGTTGGTCCTTTTGCAAAGGTTAATTCACTTATACGCCCGTTTTTATCCGTTAACACCAAACGCATCCAATCTAATTCTCGCATCAATTGTAAATTTCGATCAAGAAATGGATGATTTCCACTCAATGCGACAAGAAAAAAGTCATCGTTAATCTTTGCAGCAATGGTTCTTGTTAAAGCCTGTCCAATGGATTGTTCACTTGCTTTAAAGGTTAATGCTTGAACATTGCTTATAGCTTTACCTGAAAATTTATCAGAAAGAATAAAAACAAGGTCCATAATATATGCAGCAGGAAATGACTGATCGGTATTACGACGTAAAATTAACCGTAATGATACCCCTTCATCAGGAATTGTTATATCACCTTGTATAGTTGTTTCTTCTGGAGCCCCCTTCACTTGAGACTCTTTTATAAGCGTCCAGCGAGCACTTCCCGTTGCTATCTTTTCTGCATCATAATTTGTACGTGCTTGATAGAAAACAGCTTCACCTGATTTTTCAAGCGATTGCAAATTGCTATCAACAACTGTTGAGAGTACTTCTTCATCCGAAGAATCTATCGCTTGTTTTAAACCAACATCAATTTCACTTCCATCCTCTAATAAGCGTTGTGTTAACTTTCTCTTAATTGGAAATGCCTTTGGTACTCTGTGAGAAGCTTGAAGATTTTCTTCTAAAAACTGATGATCATTTGATACAAATACACGCTCACCAACAAAAAAAATACCAACAAGTAAAACAACAAAACTAACAACAGAAACAGCACTTATCACAATACGCCTTTGCACTAACGATTTATTAGCACGACGTAAAGCCTGAGAAAAAATGTGCGAAACAATATGCGGATTATCTTCCTGCGAAGGAGAAATCTTTAACACACTGCTATTAACATGCTGAGAAGGCACATCAGCCTCCATATTAACAGGCTCTGCATCTGGTATATCTGATACACAAAGCTCAACAAATACCTTGTTATCCTTTGAACGTGTAACAAAATCTTGCTTTCTTTTTATGTTTACCTCTGACAATTCATTATTTTTTGGTAATATAGTTTTTTTTGTATATTTCTTATCTTCATTTATATTTGTGGGATTCCACCCAATAACTGAAGAAAGCCGTTTCTTTTCAACTGCTAAATATTCTCCTTCAACAGTTGCAATAGAACTTTGAAGAATCTTTCTTTGTTCATCCGCTATTGCTTGTGGTATTTTTGCTGTTACAAATTGATGTTCTAGTGTTTCGGTAGCCCGCTTATAAATCCGCTTACGCACTTGTGGTGTAATATTATTTTGTGCATTAATTGTCTTTTTTAAGATTCCAACGAAATCTACCATTTCCTCTATAATCTCTCTTAAACTGAGAAAAAATCAATAGTAAAGCCAAAAAACTTTATTTTAGCCTTCTAAATTGGTTGCCATTTAATATTGGTACAACTATTGCAATAATGTAAAATGAATATGAAAAATAAACAATGCTATTTTGCACCTTTCTTTTACGTGCTCTTAAAAACTTTTTTTGTAAAAAGATACAAAAACGAACAGAGAGCATATATAGAAATCTAAAAACAATAATCAATTAACAAAGGGATCCGTAATAAGAATAGTATCTTCACGCTCTGGACTTGTGGATAATAAAGCCACTTTTGTATTAATCAGTTCTTCAATATAGCGTATGTATTTAATAGCCTGCACTGGTAAATCTTCCCACCTCAATGCATGTGCTGTTTCTTCCTTCCAACCTTCTAATGTTGCATAAATAGGCTTCACCCGATCCTGAGCTCCCATGGAAGAAGGTAAATAATCAATCCTTTTACCATCAAGCTCATAACCAATACAAATTTTTATTTCATCCAAACCATCTAAAACATCAAGTTTTGTCAATGCTATACCTTGAACACCGCAAATTGTTACCATCTGACGTACTAAGACAGCATCAAACCAACCACATCGACGCTTTCGACCCGTTACAACACCAAATTCATGTCCACGCACTCCTAGAAATTCACCAATATCATTTATCTGCTCTGTCGGGAACGGCCCTTCTCCAACGCGTGTAGTATAAGCTTTTGCAATACCCAAAACATAATGAATTGCATCAGGTCCCATCCCCGAACCTGTACATGCTTGCCCAGCAACTGTATTAGATGACGTTACATAAGGATAAGTTCCAAAATCATTATCTAATAAAGCACCTTGCGCACCTTCAAAAAGAATGTGTTTCCCTCCTCGATAACCTTCATCTAAAAGACGCCACGTACAATCCATAAAGGGCAAAATTTTATCCGCAACTTGCATCAATTCATCATAAAGTGCTCGAGAATCAATCTCTGAAACACCCATCCCACGACGCAAAGCATTATGATGCCTCAAAAGCCGCTCAATCTTAGCCATAAGTGTATCTTTTTCTGCTAAATCCATCACTCGGATAGCACGACGTCCCACCTTATCTTCATAAGCCGGTCCAATACCGCGCTTTGTTGTACCAATCTTTAAACCAGATAAACCGCTTTCTCGAATTGCATCAAGATCACGATGCAAAGAAAGAATCAAAGGAGCATTTTCAGCAATACGCAAAATTTCTGGTGTGATTTTTACACCCTGATTACATAGTTTTTTTACTTCTGCAACAAAATGATGAGGGTCAACAACAACACCATTACCAATAATTGATAACTTGCCACGCACTAAACCAGACGGTAAAAGTGATAATTTATAACTGACTCCATCAACAACCAATGTATGGCCAGCATTATGCCCCCCCTGATATCTCACCACGATATCTGCTCGCTCAGACAACCAATCTACAATTTTACCTTTGCCTTCATCACCCCATTGTGTACCGACAACAACTACATTGGCCATAACTTTCTCCGTCGTGTTTGGTCAAAAAAACCAGCATTCAAAAACAAACTCTTCTTTATAACGAAACCTTAGAGCAAGTGCGACTCCTCATTTCAGATTTTTCTCAATCTTCAAGTGATTAAATTTTCAAATTTATGATAATAAAGATAAGCAAATACCCAAATATTTTAAATCTGTCATTTTCGCTACAAAAAGTAAAAACATTAGAGATTTTAATTTGTGCGTATCCAACACCTGACAAAGCATTCATTCCCCGTCTTAATCTTTTACAATTCATGTAATATTTAGAGGCTGTTTGTCTGATACAAGAATACGAAAGATCATCATAATCTCTCGTATCCTTTTTTGTTTAAAAACACGTTTTGAAAATCACCAGTAATTATTTAAAGCTGTGCTTTTTCAACTTGGAACGCCCACTCAAGCCATTGTGTTAAAATTTCAAGATCGGAAGCCTCAATTGTTATACCCGCCCAAATTCGAAGCCCAGGAGGAGCATCGCGATACGAACCGATATCATAAGCAACCCCTTCCTCATCAAGACGCTTCACAACCGCTTTTATAAAAGATACTCGCCTTTCCGTATCCAAAGCAGTAATCACTGGATCCACAATATCTAAACAAATAGAGGTGTTAGAACGCACTTCAGGATCTTTTGCCAAATATTCTAACCATGGCGTTTTGCGAACAAAAGCATCAAGTACAGAAAAATTTTTCTCAACCCGTGCTCTTAATGCCGCTCCACCTCCTAGAGATTTTGCCCACTTCAACCCATCAAGGAAATCCTCAACACAAAGCATAGAAGGTGTATTGATGATCTTTCCTTTAAAAATATCTTCGTTCAATTTTCCATTTTTTGTCATATAGAAAAGTTGAGGCATAGGCCAAGCTGGAACATGATTCTCAAGCCTCTCAACAGCACGAGGACTTAAAATCACCATACCATGTGCAGCCTCGCCTCCCAAAACTTTCTGCCATGAAAAAGTAACAACATCTAATTTTGAAAAATCAAGATATTGCGCAAAAGCTGCCGATGTTGCATCACAAATGGTCAATCCAGCCCGCTTATGCGGAATGAAATCCGCATTAGGAATACGCACACCAGAAGTTGTCCCATTCCATGTAAAAACAACATCCCGATCAAAGTCAAGTTGTGTTAAATCTGGTATTTCACCATAAGGAGCTTCAAAACGACGCACATCAGAAAGCTTTAATTGCTCGACAACATCTTTATTCCACCCAAACCCAAAACTTTCCCACGCTGCCATATCAATGCCACGCTCACCTAATAGAGACCATAGAGCAGCCTCAACAGCACCGGTATCTGATCCTGGCATAATTCCTATACGATGATCAGAAGGAACCTCAAGAATCTCACGGGTTAAATTAACAACTTCAGCAAGTTTTAATTCTGCTTCTCTAGATCTATGTGAACGCCCAACTAATGCATTTTTAAGAACATCAAGAGTCCAACCAGGCCGTTTGCTACAAGGACCTGAAGAAAAATTAGTATTATTGGGACGATTACTTGGTTTTTGTAACATTATCATTATTTCTCCCCTTTTAGATGTTTCTCTTTCTTTATAAAGAAAAACAAATTATTATAAAGGCTAATCAATAATCTTTTTAGAAAAAAGTCAAAAATGTTGTCTATTATTTCGTATGCTTAAAATTTAGGGAAACTTTATAAAAAAATCTTTCTTAATCATTCTTCTCGATTGATTCTTTTAATTTTTTTCGTATTACCACCACGATAAGACAGCATTCTAATAACAATACACTAAAGTGTCCAATATACCTATCAAATTTATTTTATGATAAAGATTCATTGATAACGCTCTAGAATAGGGAGATAAACTTATTAAAAAATCAATTATTTTTCTTTTGATGACTGGACAGAGAAAATTTTAATGTTATAACCGCAAACGCTTTATATTTTTTATGAAGCATGCCCAGATAGCTCAGTTGGTAGAGCAGCGGACTGAAAATCCGCGTGTCCGTGGTTCGAATCCGCGTCTGGGCACCACTTTTTGTGTTTAACATATTGAAATATATAGATTTTTTCTTTAAATAGCCATTTTCAGACCACCTTTTAGACCACCTTCTACAGTTTAT